>NZ_JBBYHS010000011.1:0-201703 GCF_038290035.1 Flavobacterium calami | reverse complement strand
AACAAAAAATTGATATAATTTTGTCTTTACAAAGCATTGGTTCTGTTTATTGGTTCGCAAAACAAATTTACTTAACCTCTGCTTTGTGTTTTTTATGCTTTGCAAACTAGCAACTTGAATTAGATAATGAAAATATACTGAATATGACAGATTCGCAGGCAGCAGATATGTTTATTAAGTATTTTGAAAAGAATGAAAACTATCAAAAAATATTTAAATGAAAAAAATTGTAATTAAAAATTGTAATGACTATAAAATATTTGAAGATGTAGTTTTTAGGATTGATATTGAAAAAAAAATTTGGATTAATGACTTAAAAATTAACGAAGGATGTTTTTCTTTTAGTGGCCAAGTTGAAGATTTAATTTTCCTTTTTGAGGAAAATAAATTCGAAACATATGTTTATGATTTTACAGGTACGTTAAAAATACAAATAGAAGATTATGCATTAATACTTAAGCATAAATTTTATAGTGGCAAATATCTCGCAGTAATTAATAACGGAAAAGATATCACTTGGAATCTATATGATCTGGAAAAAATAAAGTAATACAAGATTATAGTGAGTTAGGTTATAATGGTGTTAATTTGGTAATTGATGATTACTTTTTTATAACAAAAAATAAAAAGAAAATTGGTCTTTTCAATTTTGAAAATGAAGCTATTTGGCAACATTCTTACACAGATTTATTAAATGAAGAAGATCCAACAATAAGTACTGAAATTGTAGAAGTTTCGGGAGTGATTTATTTTTTATTACACGGAGGAGGCAAACACGAATGTTTTGGCTTAGATGCCAATACTGGTGAAATTGTAAAAAGAATTCCAAATATAGTGGGAGAAATCATTGTGGAGAATGAATTTATCTATTTTTTGCATTCAGAGGTAATTACCATTTATAATACACAAAAGGATGAAATTATAACTTGGCAAATTGAGGATTTAATGGTAGAAAGAGGAATCGAACGCTTATGGTTTCCCAGATGGGCAATTGATAATGGGCTAATTTATTTCTCGCAATCAAAAGGAGCCGATAGAAACTCGGATAATGTTGGTGCTAGATTTGGTGTTTTAGACCCAACAAAAAAGGAACTGTTATGGCAAGATAAGCTTCCACTTGAATATGGCATCATTGGAAGCATAAAAGTAAATCAAAGCAGAATTTATTTGCATACGCAGGATCAAACATTATTTATTTATGAAAAAGAATGATTTACCTCCCGCTCTACGAAGTGTTCTCATGAAAAGCTGCGCAAATGTCTCTGACTTTGCGCAATTTTTTTAAGTCCTTATAATTCTAAATTTCTTAAAGTGTCTTGTCCTAAAATAGATTTACACAAAAGTGTCAAAATTTTGCAAAAATATTCAAAACATTTTATGATACCTTAGTTATCTGATTTTAGCATTAGAAAAAATTCAATTATTCATTATCTCCTTCAAGATCCTTTTCTGGATTAACTAGTGGATCCTTATTTTTACTTTTCTGAGAATCGTCATTTTCAGGTTTTGAGTTTTCATTCTTTTCAAAATCATTTTCAGGATGCGAAAGATCTTCTACAAACTCTTCCTGATATTGATAAGGGTCTTCGTCTCTGGCATAATTGTCATTATCCACAAGAGTGTTCTGGTCGATATAGTCAGGATCACTTTCTCCAAATTCTGTAGTTTGTTCTTTATTCAGTTCATGTGGGTTTTGCTCATTATTATGAATAGTACTACCATCAATAAGAGTATTTTGATCAATAAAATCGGGATCTGTCTGACCATATTCGAAGTTGCTTTTCTTTTCCATAACATTTTTATTTAGTTACTACTTTCCTTAGAATATTAAATGTGATAGTACAAATTTACCCTGAATCTTAAATTATATATTACAGGAAAAGAGCAGATAGTTGTATAATTAATAGCTATTTACTTCATGTGTTTGACTGAATAATTATGCTTACTATTTACAGCCTGTTTTATTTACCTGTAGTAAAATCATAATAGTCAAAAAACAGCTGAATTGTAATATTGCGGTGCTTTAAATAAAAGACCTTTATGAAAAACGAAATTACTTTTATTATTACTCTCGTTATTGGGTGCAAATGCTTTTGTACAATATACGGCTTTCCTGATATCACTTCGAGGCAAAATTAATTGCTTTAAGAATTGATGAAGTCCCGGACAGGAAAGTATTAACTTCAAAAATTAATACATTGAAGGAGTTATACATTTCTTCTTCCTCGATTGCCGATTTAACAGGAATTCAGGTTTTTACTGCTTTAACTAATTCAGATTGCAGATATAACCAATTAACAAGCTTATTTATTTACTTGTTTTTCCAGTCTCAACGTCTCACGATGTTTTATACCGAAATCTCTTAATGCCAATATCACAGGCTTTACAGACCAGCTATATTCAGTGAGTTGATATTCGGTTCTTATTATAGTATCACTATAAATCTTTTTTTCAACAAATCCATTCAGTTCCATTTCTTTTAATTGTTGTGCCAGTACTTTTGAGGTGATTTTAGGAATTTCTTTCATGATTTCACTAAATCTTCTATTGCCTTCCATAAGTGCTATTGTTATGGGTACTCTCCACTTGCCTGTTATTACATAAATAGCATCCATGATGGGCTGAACCTCTGTTTTACATTTTAAAATTCTTTCTACCCGTATTTCATTGGGTACATTTTCATCTTTATTTGTTGTCATTGGTGTAATTATTTGGATAGTCGGTTTAATTAAGGCCAATCAAAAATATATTCTTTTATTTCTTATACAATAGGTTATTGATGCTTAATTGTTATTTGTGAATAATAAAAAATGATAATTCAAAGAAGGTATATTTAGTCAAAAACTTTTACTGTTTTCTGAGTTTACTATGCTGAATCAGAATGAGTAAAACTAAATAATACTTAGTTTCAAACCAGTTACCTTGAGGTAAGTAAAGATTTCTATAGTCATAAATGTATCTATTTTTGTTTGTTGTAAATTATAACTATCACTGTAAGTTAAAACATGCAAAATCCAATAATTAAGAATATCAAAAATATACGGGAATTAAAAAATTACACTCAGGAGTATATGGCCGTGCAATTAGGATTAACGCAGTCGGGCTACAACAAAATTGAGAAAGGAAAAACAATCCTTGGACATGAACGGTTAATAAAAATTGCCGGTATTTTAGAAGTCAGTACCGATGATATTATTGGTTTTCAAAGCCCGGTATCCGGTAAAATAGCTATTGAAAAAAAATCGGAGATTGATGAGGCTGTAAGACTTAATCAAGTCTATCAAAAAAAAATAAAAAGTCTGGAAAAAGCACTAAAAAACAAAACTCTTGAATTTGATTCTATAAAGAAAAAAAAATAATTATAATCCTCTTTTCGTTACATCTTACTGATTCATCAATATATTTAAAGAAACACATATTTCAATGTCTAAAAACAAATGACACTGAAATATGTGTTCACTAAATTTAAGCCCGCTGACAATAATTGAAAAGTCTAATTCAAACAAAATTTCTTCCAAACAAATTAGCTGCGTACATTTACAAATTAAATTTGTTATCAACAATTACAGCAACGGGCTAAATTTAGTTAAAAAGAACCACAAATATTTCCTGTAAAAGTGGCACCGGCATTAGCGGTAACATCAGCTTTTACAGCAGTTGTAAGAAGCGTAACGATAGTATATGGGGGCGTAAAAGCGTTACTGCCAGTTACAGTATTTGTGGTATTTATAAAGCTGTTATCAAGTTGTGTGACTGCTGTAAACCCAGTCATTAAATCAATAGGTTTAGTAACATTTTCAAATACATTTTTTTCAACACAGATATCGGCTTCAAAACCTGCCATAATGCATTTATTACTAACCGAACTGCTAAAATAACTGTTTATGATATGAACTTTTCCAAATCGTACTCTGGGCATTCTCTCCTTGCATCCGGGTGCCCACCAGCATCGGGCAAAAGTAATTCTCAATTTTCCGCGATCTCCTGTAGCTGTATCACTTGAACCTATTAAATTTGAAAACCTATGATCATCAGTTCCCCCGGGACCTCCTGCTTTTGGGGGTTTCTGATAACCAAATTTTGTATAAGAAACTGTAACAAAATCAGATTTATTTTTAATGTCTAAATTTCCATCTACTCCGTCTCTGAATTCGCAATGATCCACCCAAACGTTTTGACAGTTATCAATAATAGCATTATCCCATCCATCAGTATCATAAGCTCCCGGACCTTCAAATATTAAATTTCTTATGATGATATTGGTACAGTTCTTAATATTGATAATACCAGAATTTGCAGTAGTCTGGTCTGTTGATACCAGTTTTGCTCCGCTTGCACCATATATAGTTTTTCCTGACTGTCCCTGAAGCAATAATCTTCCTGTAGAAGTAGCCGGAATTTGAATAGTGCCTGAGATTTTTATAACTTTTACAGTACTGCTTTCAATAGCTGTTTTTAAATCAGCATAGCTGGTTACGTTTTGTTCTGCTGCACTCCCACCGCCAGTTGTCCCTCCATTTTGAGAGGCCCAGCCAGGAACTTCGCTGCAATTACCTACTTTGGCTGTACTCGTTGAAACATCAGGAGAAACCACGGCACTTTCATTTTGATCTGCACTATTATCGTCTTTACTGCAAGAAACAGCAAAAAAAATTGAGAGTAATAGCATTGAAGCAATTTTTTTAAATTTCATAATTAATCGATTTTGGGGTTTGTAATTTATATAGTACAAATTTTACCGAAATGACTATTTAATTTATTGAACTAATTCAACTTTTTTGGAATAATTTATGAGCGTATTTTTTGAATACAAGAATTAAAATACCCTGAAAAGCAGAATTTTAATTCTTTTTTCTAAACAATTTCAGGGCTTGCAGAAGTAATTAATGTTTTACCAGCGCAATCGATTACACAATTTTTACACAACAACTTGTTTAGCATAATTATTTTTATATTTTTGTTTAAAAAATAATTTTATTATCAATTTTAATCTTAAAATTTTACTAATTATGACCAAAAAATTACTCAAAAACAAATTATCAATTACCGTAGTTTCCCTCTTTACAATGTTTGCATCCCTTCAAATGGTAGGGCAGAAAAAAGTAGCTTACATACAATTTAGCAAAACCATGGATGCTACGGCTTCACAAACAGGAAATGCAACGGTTACCGGTAGCGATGCCATTACAAGAATGCTTGCTGCTACAGGCTTTACTGTTCAGGTTTATGCTTGTGATGCTAATGGATTAGATCTTGCTACAAATGTAAATGTAGATGTAGAAATTGCTGCTCTTGCACCTGATTTAATAATAATACAGGAAAGCTGGGGTTCTACTGCTGCTGCTATTAGACCAAGTGGAATACTTGCATTCAGAAAACTTGGAGCACTAAACATACCACTTATTTATAACAAGTCATTTACATTCCAAAAGGGAGCTAATAGAACGATAACTTCTACTACGGGAACAGCATATGATGTTGTAAGTTCTAGTAGCTTAGCAGTTCAAGTAATCTCTGGCAATGAAACCAACCCTCTCTTTAGTGGAATTACAGGTACTAACATTCCTCTTTTTTTTGCAGGAGCTACTGATCTTGGAGCTACTGTAGCTTCTGGAGCTTTAGCAACTGCCGCTGTTAAAGGTCTTTCCTTAGTTAATGATTTAGAAATTACTACTCCAACCCCTGGAACAGCAACGTTATTAGCTGGTACTAGTGGAAATGTTGCTGCTGGTACTGCTATTTCAACTACTTCAAACACCAATTCATTATTAATAAATCGTTTTCCTGCCGGAACTCAAATGGGTACAGATATAAATGATAAGCTAGGTACAAAAGACATGATTACTTTTGCATGTAATTATGGAGCAATCGCAGCTGGAGATGGAAAAAATGTTACAAATGAATTTTTGACGCTTTGGAGAAATGCAGCCTATATTTTGACAGGGCAAACTGTTCCCTCTACTTTGTATATGAATCCACAATTAGGAGTTAACGATAACATTGTAGACGAAAACAGCATCACAGTATCTCCAAATCCAACAAGCGGTCTGGTTACGGTTAATGGTGTTGAAAATGTAAAATCTATCACCGTTTTTGATGTTGCCGGAAAACAGGTTCTTTCTGCTGCTAATACTGCTTCGGTTAATTTATCTAACCAGCCAAAAGGAATTTATGTAGTAAAAGTTCAATCAGAAAATGGCTCAGCTACTAAAAAAGTACTTGTAAAATAAATTACTGATTTTTTCACGTCAAAAGAGGCTGTTTCAGAAGATTCAGCCTCTTTTGTACTTATAATTGTAAAATTCATATATAACTTATTTTCAAAAAAAACATAATTTTAAATAATCCTTCTAAGTTTTCTATTGCTTATTTTTACGGTTTTAATTTTCTGCTTATGTTCCCAAAAATAACTTTTGCTTTTGCTTTTCTTTTGCTTTTAAATTCATGTGCTGTTCAGCAAAAAAGTTTGTCCGAAAAGGATTGGTATGCTTTTACAAAAAATAGTACTGAAAAACAAAAACCTTCCGAAGTTTATGAGTTTTCAGATGGTATGATCAGAATGTATGGCGAAATAAATGGTTATCTAATGTCTAATAAAAGTTATAAAAACTTTGAACTTAGTTTAGAATACAGATGGAATACTGAAGAAAAATTTAAAACAAAAAACAAAAAAAACAGTGGTGTCATGTACAACATTCCTGCTGATTACCCTGATAAAATATGGCCAAAGGGAATTCAGTTTCAAATAAAAGAAAATACTACCGGAGATTTTATCTTTTTAGACCAGGTCACGGCAAAAGTAAACGGAAAAATTGTTGAGGCTGGAGCAAGTGTTACTTCTGCAAAGTTTAGTGAAAACGAAAAACCTTATGGCGAATGGAATTCTGTAGTCATCAAATCGTTTAATGGAAAAATCACGCAATATCTCAACGGAAAACTGGTGAATGAGTGTACAGAAGCTTCTTCTACCGAAGGCAGAATTTCTTTAAACTACGAGAGTTCTCCTATTGATTTCAAAAATATCGCTATCAAAAATATTTCGAAAGAATAAACAAAAACCTTTAATTTTAAAATATTTTTTTGGCAAAACAATCCTTGTGGAGAAATAACTTAGAATAATTTGATTATACGGTTTATTTTGTATTAATTTACCTTAACAAATGTTTAACCCTAAGAATATGCTGCCCGAGATTCAAAGTCTTCATGATGTTTGGTTTTCTAACCGAACTGTCAAAACTACAAAACTGCATGAAATTACTTTTGATGATCTCACCAACTCAGTAATCAGTACAGGTCCTTTTTCTTTTTACATTATCGATTTTTTTGATATGTCACTGTCACACATCAGTCCATCTTTGTTTGAAATGCATGGATTCGACCCTGAAAATGTAACTTTTAATGATGTATTGGGAGCTATTCATCCTGATGATATTGAATTTGTAATAAAAGCCGAAGCTTTTTTGACTACCTTTTTTCAGGAAAAAATAGGCCGTGAAAAATTATTAAACTACAAAATAAGTTATTGTCACAGAGCGAAACTCGAAAACGGAGAATATGCTCTATTTAACCATCAGGCTATAATGCTTACCATGGATGAGCATGGAGGATACGGAAAATCGTTAAACATTCATACCCGAATTGATCATCTTAGTAACTTTAACACCTATAAAATCTCTCTTATTGGATTAAATGGAGAACCTTCTTTCATGAATTTGAGTTTAGAAGAAGAAAATCAGGTTTTAACAGAGTTTTCTAAAAGAGAAATCGATATTATCAAGCTAATTGCAAATGGATTGAGTAATACTGAAATTGCCGAAAAACTTTTTATCAGCCAATTGACCGTAAAAAAACACCGCAATAATATACTTACCAAATCTGACTCAAAAAACACCGCACAACTTATAAAAAACTGTTTAATCCAGGGAATTATTTAAATTTTCTTTAAAGAAAGTACGATTAAGCTTCACTTACCGGAATATAGATATCAAAAGTAGCTCCTTTGTTTTCTTCGCCACTTGCAGAAATAAATCCGTTGTGGTTATCCACAATCTTCTTTACAATTGCGAGTCCGATTCCTGTTCCTGTATATTCAAGTTTTCCATGCAAACGCTGAAAAACTTCAAATATTTTTGCACTGTACTGCTGATCAAAACCGATTCCGTTATCTGAGATACTGATATGGCAATAATCGCTGTCTTCTTTTGCTTTTTTATTGTGAATGGCAGCTCCTTTAACTATTTCACAATTAATTTTTATTACAGCAGGAATTTCGGGTCTGGAGAATTTAACTGAATTACTTACTAAATTGTACAAAAGCTGCCTAAACTGAAACGGAATTAGATCTATTTCAAAAGTTTCACCTTCTTCTATAACTGCTCCTTTTTGTTCCAGTTCTTCTTTGAGGTCTTCTTTTACCTCATCTATAATTTTATACAAGTTGTTTTTTTCAAATATCCTTTCCTGAATATTCGTTCTGGAATAAGACAAAAGATCATTAATCAGGGTCTGCATTCGCTTGGCCGCATTCTGCATTCTTTGAAATTTATCTTTTCCAAAATCTGATAAATTATCCGATTCTTTTTCCATTATCTGAGTTGCAAAAGTCTGTATTTTTCGCAAAGGCTCCTGCAAATCATGACTTGAAATATAAGCAAAAGACTGAAGCTCTTTATTCATTTGCTCCAGTTCTGTATTTTTTTGTTCGAGTTCCAGACCATTCTGTTTCAGTTTATCTTCTGCTTCTTTTTTTTCTGTAAGATCGTGCGTCACTTTTGAGAAACCTATAACTTCCTTTTTTTTGTTATGTATAGCCGTGATAACGATATTTGCCCAAAATAGGGTACCGTTTTTTCGCACACGCCATCCTTCGTGAACTGCTTTGCCTTTTTGGCGGGCAATTTGAAGCAGTTTCTGAGGTAAGTTATTTTTTCGGTCTTCCTCTGTATAAAAAACAGAAAAAGACTTTCCTACAATTTGCTCGGTTTTGTATCCTTTTATTTTTTCGGCACCGATATTCCAGTTCTCCACGATTCCTTCATGGTTCATGTATAATATAGAATAGTCTTGTACTTCTTCGACCATTAAATGATAACGTTCCTCACTTTTTTTAAGTGATTCATTTATCAGATTTAATTCTTTGGTGCGGGTATTTACCTGTTCTTCTAATTCATGCGCAAAAGCTTTCTCGGCATGAATATCTGTAAATGCTCCAACCCATTTTATGATTTCATTCTTTTCATTTCGAATCGGTTCGCCAATTCCGGCATGCCACCTGTAAGTTCCGTCTTTACTTTTTATCCTTACATCTGCTCTGTATCCTTCTCCTGTTGCCAATGAGTGGCTCCATATTTTTACATTTTCTTCAAAGTCTTCGGGATGTATCATCGTTTCCCAACTGTCTTCTTTTCCTGGCTGAACCCCTGTATATTCTAACCATTTTCCTGATGTAAACAATGCATTTCCTTTTTCGTCAGTTTCCCAAATTAGCTGCGGAATACTTTCTGTTAAAGAGCGAAACCTTTTTTCACTTTCTTCTATTGCCTGCTGGTGTTTCCTTTCTGCCGTAGTATCCCTTATTGTTCCAATCAGTTTTTCAGGATTACCATTTTCATCATAAAATACTTTCCCTTTGCCTTCCATCCAGTGAATGGTCTGGTCTTTCCAAATTAACCGGGCTTCATAATTCAGATTTCCAGAAACAAGAGCCTCTTTAAAGGCTTTATTGCGAATGTGCATGTCGTCAGGATGAAGATGTGCCAAAAGCTGTTCGTGAGTCAAATCAAGCTGCTCTTTATAACCACCGATAATTTCGAGATATCTTTTTGAATACCTTAATTCTTTAGTTTTTATATTAAGTTCCCAGGTTCCGAGTTCACTGGCTTCCACTATAATATTCAGTCTTTGTTCGTTTTGTTCAATTTTTTTTCTTGTGAGTACTTTTTCACTTACCTCAGTAACGGTTACAATAATCCCTGAAATAGAGCCGTCTTCTTCATTTAAAGGATAATAAAGAAAATCAAAATAAGAAACTTCCAGTTTTCCGAAACGGTTTAACGGCACAGGTACTTCATTTCCATGATATGGAATCCCTGTCTTTAAAACATTCTCAAACAGCAAGCTTACGGTTGTTTCTACCTCAGGCAGAGATTCGAACAGGGGTCTGCCAACAAAAGTACTTTCTTCTTTATCAACCAATTTAAGATACGCCTCATTTGCCATTTCTACCACATGCTGAGGTCCTCTGAGAATCGTAATACCAACAGGAGCCTGCCTTACAATGTTACGGAAACGTTTATCAGCTTCTTCATTTTTTTTCTTTGCTACATACAAATCCGTAAGATCGGCAGCAGTATTCATTACGCCATACACATTTCCGTTAATATCAAATAACGGTGTAAAACTATAGTTAAAATAAAAGGTTTCTAACTTACCTCCTATAACAAGATCTATTTGAGTATTTTTACTATGAAAAGACTCACCTGTTTCAAAAACAGTATTTAGCTGTTCAAAAATTTGCTGATTTTCAAGTTCCGGCAGAATATCCTGATATAATTTTCCTATTACATCATTCCCTTTTCCCCAGACATCCATAATAGACTGATTAGCAAGTTCTATACGCATTTCTTTTCCGACATAAACCCCAATGGGAAAAGGTGCATTTTCTACCAGCTGTCTTATTTTTTGTTCACTTTCTTCTACTTTTGAACGGGCTAAAACCTGTGCTGTTACTTCAATTGCGATTGCCACTACACCCGAAATCGTTCCGTCAGTATCCTTAAGTGCTTCATAGACAAAATTCACATAGGCATTTTTTGTTTTACCATTTCGAACTAGTCTTACCAGCTGTTCATTTGCGACAAAATTTTTACCTGTCTGAAAAACATTATTCAATAAATCTTCCAAAGATTTTGATTGAGGCAATACTTTAAAAATGGGTTTATTTATTACTTTTTCGGCTTCTATTCCCCATAGCTCAATCATTTGTTTATTTGCAATTTCTACAATATGATCCTTTCCTCTAAACACACACATCGCAACGGGAGCCTGCATGATATTATTAATAAATCTGGCATTGCTTTGCTTTAATGCTTCAGTTGCTTTTTTCTTCTCTGTAGTTTCAATTACCGTTACCAAAACCCCTCCTACTTCACCATTTTCATTTTTTATCGGACTGTAAGAGAAATCAAAATAACATTCTTCATCAAAACCATTTCTGTTTAATACAACCATTAAGTCAGGAAAACCAACTGCTTTTCCTTTCATTACATCATTAAACATTGGCCCTATAATATCCCAGATTTCTGAAAATGTTTCTTTAGAACTAATCCCCATAGCATTGGGATGTTTGACAGAACCTAAAATAGGCCGAAACGCATCATTATATAACTGAGTATA
Organism: Flavobacterium calami; assembly: GCF_038290035.1. Classification (NCBI taxonomy): domain Bacteria; kingdom Pseudomonadati; phylum Bacteroidota; class Flavobacteriia; order Flavobacteriales; family Flavobacteriaceae; genus Flavobacterium; species Flavobacterium calami. The sequence goes on along the minus strand of NZ_JBBYHS010000011.1, from coordinate 190,309 downwards.
ATCATTTCCCCAGGCAATGTACATTCCAAAAGGATTATTGAGCATTACTGAAACCATTGTCTGAAGACTGCTCGACCAGATATCTGGATCTCCTAACGGGGTTTTACTCCAGTCTATAGAACGGATTAATTCCCCCATTTCTCCACCATCGGTCAGAAAATAATGTTCCTTATTGGCAAAACTCATTCGAAATCGTTTTAAGGTTGAAGAATAAACTGCGTTCTCTCAGGCTGTCCAAAATTGTTTTCGGACACCTTAACGAGTGCATCGTATATAACTTTTTTTAATTTTGAAAAATCACCCGGTTTACGAATATAATAAGTTGCCCCCATATCGTACAGTAAATCAACATTTTTACTATCAAGAGAAGTCGAAAAAATAATCACAGGAAGCTGTTTCAGTGATTCAATACCTTTTATTTCAGCCAGGCATTCATATCCGTTTTTTCGCGGCATGTTTAGATCCAGAAAAAGCATGTCCGGCAAATCTTCACCTCGAGTTTCAAGATATCCCATAAGCTCAACGCCATCATTAACAGTCGCCAGCATTGCAGAAAGTGACAGTTCATCAAGGGCTTCCCTGAAAAACATACAATCATCATCATCATCGTCGGCTAATAAAAGATTGCAAATCTGTTTGTTCATTTTGTACAGGAATAAATTAATATAAATTTGGGGGAAAATTTAGCGCAGCTTTTCTGTTAATTTCAGAAAATCAGGTTAAAAATCTTTTATACTTTGCTAAGATAAAACTAATTTTTAATATTCCTGATGAATGCTTTAGCGATAAACTTAAGACTCTCAAATATTCATTCAGAGCGTTTTGTTTATTATTAAGCAGATGTTTCTGATTGTCTCAGTGCCTCAATTTTGAATTAACCAAAGATGTAAAAAGAAAAAAAAGCAAAACAATTCATCGTTACGGTTTTAAAGTACATCTTCACTTTTCGAAAAAGAAACAACTTTTAAACAGCAAATCAAAGAGAGTGTACTAAGGCCTTTTCAAATAAAAGCTAAAATCAAATTTATGTCCTGAAATGACGAAAACAGTCTTTCGGCGGGTAGTGATGAATTTAAATTTTAAGCAAATCCTGATATCATAAGAAAAACGCTTGCTGTTATTAGAGAAGAACAGTATCAAAAAACGCTTTCAGATTCAATAACTACAGAAGACCAGATGCTCGCTTTTTCTTTGAATTAACTATACTTTATTTTTACCTTCCGGAAGCGGATACCCAGTACTTATTTTCACCACTTCCGAAATTTTCTCATCAAGCAGATCACATGAAGTCGAAAGATGCTCCAGCAATTCTGCACTTTCCGGACTGTCTAAATCCATTTCCTTTATTAAGTTTAGTATCCCCATTATGTTTGTAAGCGGCGCCCTTATTATATGAGAATGACTAAAAGCTATTTCCTGCAGTTTTGCGTTTTGGTTTTCTATTGCCTGAATATAATTTATGGTTTCAGTAATATCATTTGCCAGTACAAGACTGTATTTTACTTTATCAATGTAAATTATATTGCTAACAATTTCCACATACAATATTGTTCCGTCTTTCTTTATATGCCTGTAAATTCCGTTAGAAAAGAGTCTGTCGTGTTTCCGGATCAGATCAATCGTTTTTTCCAGTTTTGCCAAATCTTCTTCAGGCCGGATATCCTTTATGGTCATTTTCAGGAACTCTTCTTTGGTATATCCGTATTTGCGGACAGCAGCTTCATTGACACGCCAGAATTTCAGATATTTGAGATCATAAATCCACATTGGGACCGGATTCATTTCAAATAAATTATTGTATTTGCGCTTTAAACTGGTGTATTTTATATCACATTTGTTTTTTTCAGTCGTAAATAAAATGCTTTTGCATAAAAGTAAAGATGTTAATTCATTTTTTGGGAGTAAATCCAGCATATTATTACTCCCCGGAGTAATTCGTAAAGCAGCATTATCCAACATTGTTATAATATCCGATATGACAATTATAACAGTTCCCCTGACTTTTTTTTCAACCGAATTTATTGTCTCGATTTGGCTTTGGTGTTCTGCAATTATTAAAACAACATCAAACTTTAGGGAAGTTATTATTGGAGTAAAATTTTGAAAATCTGCAGTCGATATTTCCGGAGAATGAAACCAGTCGTGAATCCGTTCATTGATAAATTTAATGTACTGGAGATTGTCATCAATTATAAGAATACGATATGGAAAAGAATTTTTCTGCATACATTCTTAGGATTAGTCTTTATAAATTTAAAGAAAAAAAGAGATATTTTTGGATAATCGATAAAATATCTCACAAAAAAATATTTTTTATATGATTTTAAAACATTTCAATTTCCAATACATTCTTAAAAACAGCAACTATTTTTCAAGTATATTCTCTAAAAATTAAGCACAAAAAAACCTGAATGTTATCCAGGTTTTGTTTTTATTAAACTTTAGAAAAATTACCCTTTCTGTAAAGTCGCAGCAGTAGCCTTAGCAGTTTTAGTTTTTTCCAGTTCATCTATAAAAGGGATGCTGTTTTGAAGTTCTCCTCGAATAGTGGTCTGCAGGTATTGCTCAAGCTGAACAAATTTAGCAGCATTTTTACCTCCGATTGCTTTTTTGGCCTTGCTGAAGGTTTTTGCAAGCAGCTTATCGAATTCTTGACCGTTTTTCAGATTGGCTTCTGTTAACTCAGCTGCTTTTTCGTCAGTAAGCGATTGGTAGTTTTTTGCGTAATCTTCGATAATCAGAACTTTTTTCTGACCTAATTCCTTTCTTCCCACTTCATAGGCATCATAAATCTCCTGAAAAGCTGTTGCCTGAGGTTCAGAAAGCTGAAGATATTCGGTTACAACCTGCTTCTTTGATTTGCCGTAAATGTCCTGAATCAGCGTCAGATCATCTTTAACGGAATTCTGTGCCGATAAACCAGCAGACACAACCAGTGTGAATATAAATAATATCTTTTTCATCGTTTTATGAATTTTATTTTAATGTTATTTGCTAAAATCATAACTCAATGAAGCCCCTAACCCAAACTGGAATGTTGATGCATAATCAGTAACAGCCACAGGTCCCCAATAGTAGTCCCAATAATAATCATATCCAACAGCTGCCGACATAGACTGCAAATAAGCATGAAGATTAATTGATAATGGTGAACTGGTTTTTACTTTTACACCCGCTTTAATTTCCCAGGCAAAATAAGTTCCGTTACCACTCCTTGGTGTTTCAAGAATCGAAATCCCCGCTCCTGCTCCTAGAAACGGCAATGCTTTCGAAGAACTTGACCCGAAATAATAAGTATAATCTACCAATATATAGTTAATAGCACCTTTATCATCTCCGGCATTAAGCTGAGTTCCAGGAGGAACACCATCAATAGGTGTAAGAGTATTTGTGTATAAAGGCATATGCGTATCAAGTCTGTTGTATTTCAACTCAATGGATTGGTTTTCGATGAAGAAATATTCCAAACCTACACCATACTCAAAACCATCTTCTACACGTGCGTATGAAGATTCAAAATCTACTTCGTCCGAAAAGGTATAACCTCCATATACATTAAGCAAAAACGATCGTGCACTTTGGGCTGACATTGCCATCGAAAAGAAAAAAACAGCGAATAATAAAAGGTACTTTTTCATGATTTGTGATTTTTAATGATTACAATAATTTCAATTTTTTAGAATACTTTTTTCGTTACATATTTTATTTCAATTATAAAATTAACATAATTTTTAGAGTGCCTGACCGCCATGAACAATTGTTTGTCAGTGTTTTACATTATTTTTTATAATGTACTGTACTTAAATCTTATCAAATTCAGTTTTTTTTATTTCATCAATATTATTCGACAACAGTACTGCTAAAAAAAAATCAAAACAATAAAACACTGTAAATAAGGCAGTTAAAAACCAAAAAAAGAACTATTTAAAAGTTTAAAAAACAAATTAATTCTAAGATTTTTTTTAAACACTGCAAGAGAAATTGTATGTAGATTTTTACGAAAAAAAACATGTTTCATTTTATAACTTGCAACATGTTTTTTAGTTTTTTTATCGTTTTTAGGTTCTTATTCCATCTTTTTTTTAACAAGATATATTGTAAACATACCCAAACTGACGAAAAAATATAACAGAAACTAATTATAAACAAAGAAGTTAGCTAATATTTAAAATTTGATTTTAAAAAAACATACTATTCCAGTTAGTAGATTTTAGTATTATTAAAAAAAAAACTTTACAGAAATTGCTCGTTATGAAACCAGTTTGTGACATTTGTACACTAATCAATTAAATCTGAAGATTATGGGACAAGATAAAAAAACGGTAAAAAAAGCAAATATCATTTCGATGTCAAAAGCAACCAAACAAAAAATAGCAGAAGTTGCCGAAGAAATAAATGGTAAAAACTTGTTTACAGACAAAATAGAACTGGCCAAAAAAACTTTACAGAATTTAAAATCATTACCTATTTAAATTTCAACTTAACATATAAACAGAAAGCGATCTCTAAGGATCGCTTTTTTTATGTTCTAATTGTTACCTTAATAGAATTGTGTTCATACTATACAGATACCATTAGGATAGAAAAAAAACAGAAGCTGTCCAAAAAAATACTTTATCGAACAGCTTCTTTAGTTTTATAATCTCAGCTGAATCAGATTTTAGACCTTGGCAAACATCCGGAATATCTAATTCAGTTTAGTGAGACATTACCAGTTTTTACTCCACGGACCATAGTTTTTGTATGCTGGTCCGGTTAGCTTTTGTCTTTCTGAACCACCTATTTTCACTTGAACCAGGTCTTGTTTTGTAGTTTCTTTCACTGGTTGAGCATTTTTAAATGCTGGTCCTTGCAGTGCTGTTTTATTTTCTTCTGAATATATTTTAAGCGGAGTAGTTTCGTGCATCCAAACTTTATAATTTTTAAAAGCAGGACCTTTTAAATCACTCTGTTTCACATTCGTAGGTTCTTCTTGTGCAAATCCGCTAAAAGAAATTAATAAAACTCCTAAAATCAATACTATATTTTTCATGACTATTACTTTTTATTGTTTTTTCAAATTTACAATCAGTAATAGGCTTTTGGAATTATGGGAATCTACCCTATTTGCATCCGTATTTATACGGATATTGATTTTTTAATTTCGTTAAATTAAACCATTTAATACGATTCTTTTTTAATACCCAAACCGGTCAAATTAAATTCATTTTTGCAGCTTTTTTAATGAGTTCAGCGGTATTTTTTACTTCTAACTTTTTTAAAATATTGGCCCGATGGGTTTCTATGGTACGTGAACTTACAAATAGTTTTTCAGCAATTTCTTTAGTAGTTAATCCTTTAGAGATCAACCCTAAAACTTCGGTTTCTTTATTAGACAAAACATTTTCACTGATACTTTGTACTGACATAAAGTTGATCATCTTTTCAGAAATTTCAGCACTAAAATATTTTTTCCCATTATAAACACTTCTTATGGCAAGGATTAATTCAGCTTCATCTGTATTTTTTAACAGATATCCGAAAGCGCCCATTTTAGCGCACTTTGCAATATAATTACCATCATTGTGCATAGAAATCACAATAGGTTTTATATCTGAATTTAAGGTTTTTAATTCTTTTAAAACCTGAAAACCATCCATATTGGGCATCGTAATGTCAAGCAGTACAATATCGGCATCAAACTGGCTGTTTACGAGCTCTATAAACTCAACACCATCCCCAACACTTTTAACGATTTTTATATCATCATGCTTTCTTAGCAGCTCAGCAAGTCCGTTTCGAAAAAGCTCATGATCATCGGCTATTATTAGTTTTATTTCTTTCATAATTCTATGGGTAATTCGATTTCAAAGGTGGTGTTTCCGGGAGTCGCATTGATTGTAATAGTACCATTGCAAATTTCTACACGTTCTTTGATATTAATAATTCCTAAACCTAATTTAACAGTGTTTAAATCAAACCCAATTCCATCATCAAAATAAAAAAGAGAAACAAATTCATCAAATTCCGAAAGTGTAATCCGGATATTTTTGGCATTAGCGTGTTTTAATGAATTATTAATGAGTTCCTGAGTTATTCTAAAAAGATTAATCGCCTGATGGTTGGTAATATTAGAAATTTCCTGAGTTAAATCTTCATATTCAATAGTAACAGTTGTCGATTTTTTCAGGCTTTCAATAAAGTTGGTCAAGGTAACACCAATTCCAAAATCATCTATTGAAGCAGGCATTAAGGCATTTGACATCAATCTTATTTCAGAAATGGTATCATCCAGTATTTTTTTCATCTCTGCTTTCTTCAATTCATTTTTAATTTTATACTCAATGTAATGTTTCAAAGAGGTTAAATAAGGCCCTACACCATCATGGAGCTCGCGGGAAAGTCGGCGTCTTTCATTTTCCATTCCGTTTACCAGCATCCGTTTGGATAATAATCTGGTATTTTCTTCATTATTTCTAAACTCTATCAGTTTGTCTCTCATCGCCAAAAGGCTTTTCCCTAGGAGATCATTAGAACTTTTAGGTTTAAAATCGGTATGGAGATTCATTTTACCAATATCATCGGAGAATTTTACGGCTCCCTGCAAAGAAGCTTTCAAATTCGCCAGAGCATCAAACATTTCCTTTATTTCCTTAGAATTTTTTATAAATTCATTGGTTTGATTATAGTCTCCTTGTGCCATAATCCGGAGACTTTTTTGCATATTCTTAATGGGATTGGTAATAATTCGGGTCAGAAAAAGAGAAAGCATGACTCCTATTAAAAAAATACCAAGAGTTATCCCTAAAAGTCTTTGTTTCAATTCTTTTAAGGGGAGTGTAACCTCATCCACATCTATTTCAGAGAGGATGACCATTTTTAAGTTTCCAACTACAATAAGACTGTACACACTATATACCTCAATACCTCTGTAATCCTTAAAAACACCTCTGTCACTTATTCCTTTAAAAGCATTGATTACCCCTTTTGTCTTAACCAATATACTGTAAGGAGTTTTATTGGGATAAAAGCGGGATTGAGAGCGCATTCTGAAATCATTACCCACGAGATAGGATTCGCCGCTGTCCCCCATTCCGGTACGCTCAAGGAGTATTTGTTTGATTTTGTTGTAATCTAAAACTTTAATCATTCTACCCCTATTGGAATTGGATATAAAACCTATGGTTGTTTTTTTGGCCACATGGTAGGCTGTAAAATCGTAAATTCCATTCCTGTTTTTAATACTATCCGGAAGTTTTAATACAGCAGTATCAATGTTTTGACTGTAGAATTCTGCAGACTCAAATCGTTCCCATTCTGATTTTAATAAATGTTCAATCTGATTTTGTTTGAGTGTTTTAATAGAATTTAACTGCAGTAAAATACGATCGTTTAAAACGTTTGAGAACTGCTTGTAGGATGAAAAAGATAATAAAGCAATTACCAATGCAATTAAACTGTTAATTATAATGAGTATTAATGTTTTGATGTTCATTAAAATCTATTTAAAAGACAATTAAGTCGAAAGTTCAAAAGTCGTAAAGTCAAAAGAAGCAAGGTTGTGAAGAATTGTTTTGTTTCATTTTGAAAATACAACATTATACGATGTTTGTTACTTATATTCGGTTTTGTATCTGTAAATATACTTCGTTTAGTGTTTTAAAAGAAACTTTGAAGCAATAGTTCTATAGTAAATCTCTAAATCTAATTTTGATTTATCTGCTTTACAGTTGTACTTTTGCTTTTATGAATGACAACTTTGTAAATGAATACTTTGGTATAGGCATCCACAATGGTAAAACGCCTGAAAATTTAGGTGTTTTGTGGCGATCGGCTCAGAATTTAGGCGCTACTTTTATATTTACTATAGGCAACCGATATGCCAAACAAGCCTGTGACACCCATAATGCAGTTAAGGCAATTCCGTATTTTCACTATGATACTTTTGAAGCTTTTTTTGAAAACCTGCCAAAAGGAGCACGATTGGTTGGTGTTGAATTAAATGAAAAGGCTTCCGATTTAGAAACCTTTGCACATCCAAGACGTTGTGTATATCTATTAGGAGCTGAAGATCATGGTTTACCTAAAAAAGCAATGGAAAAATGCCACCATTTAGTTAAATTCAAATCCGAAAAAAGCTTAAATGTAGCTGTGGCAGGTACAATTGTTATGTATGACCGGAATCTGGCTAAGCCGAGATCTTAAGATATAGCCTTTGATATTGGTGCAAATTGTTCTTAATCTGTACTCGTTTTGCAAACTGGCACTGCACATCAAAAATTAAAGCTTAAGAATAACACTCAATTCTTCAAAACTTGAAAACACATTAGCTCCTTCCTGTTTCAAATCGTTTGCATTGTGTTCATTTGCATAACCATACACCTTAAAACCGCCTTTTACACCTGCCATAACACCGGCAATACTGTCTTCGATAACGATACATTCGCTTACCTCGAAACCCATTTCGCTGGCAGCAAATAAAAATATATCCGGATCTGGTTTCCACTTTTGAATGGTATAGGAACTGAATATCTTATTTTCAAATTTGTCCAGTAAACCGGCAACTCCAAGATTTAGTCTGATTTTTTCAACCGGTCCGCTGGAAGCTACACAATACGGAATTTTTAATTTGCTAATAAATTCCTCAACACCTTCAACAGGTTTGGCTTCATTTTTAAACGCTTCAAAACTATTTATGCGGTATTGATCTTCAAAATCTGCAGGGAGTTTTTGCCCGATGGCATTTTCAATATGAAGAAAACATGATTTTAAATTACGACCGTTAAAAATTCGATAAGCCTCTTCTAGTTCCATTTTAAAACCATATTCCGCAGCCATATTAATTAAGATTTGATTGCCAATTTTTTCTGTGTCCACCAAAACACCATCACAATCAAAAATTACACATTTTACACTCATAATTTATCTTTTACTTTTTTAATCTCTACTGATATCAATTACAAAAATATTCTTTTTTGGAGGTTTAATAAAATCTAAAACGCTTACATTTTACGTCGTCATTTTTATGAATTAATCTTTATATTTGATGATTAAATGAATAAAATGAGCGAAAAAACTAAACCGTATGCCTTAATTACCGGTGCCAGCAAAGGCATTGGGAAATCGATTGCTTATGAATTGGCGAAACAGGACTACCCGCTATTGCTTGTTGCAAGAAGTGCGGAGGAATTAAAAGCACTATCTGATGATCTTCAGGTTAAATACGGAATTAATGCTCCTTTTTTATCCATTGATCTTTCGATAAATGGTGCATCGCTAAAAGTAACCGATTGGATAAAAATGAATAACTATCCGGTTGGCATTTTAGTTAACAATGCCGGTTATGGTGTGTGGGGCGATTTTAGCAAGTCTTCTATAAACGATCAGCTTGGCATGATGCAGCTTAACATGAATGTGGTTGTAGAACTTTCACATTTATTAATACCCATACTTTCACAACAAAAACAAGCTTACATTTTAAATATATGTAGTACTGCTGCCTATCAGGCCGTGCCTACACTGGCTGTTTATTCGGCCACAAAGGCTTTTATTTTATCCTTTACCCGTGCCCTGCGTTTCGAACTGGCACAAACTTCCATTTCGGTAACCTGTTTCAGTCCGGGTCCGGTTGCTACCGGTTTTGCTTCAAGAGCTGGTTTAGATGCTCTTGGCAAAATGGCTGAAAAGTTCAATAGGCAGCCTGACGAAGTTGCAAAAATGGCTGTAAAATCGATGTTCAGCAAAAAATCAGAAGTTATTCCTGGTTTTACCAATATCATTTCGGTGTATGCCAATCGCATACTACCAAAGGCTTTCATCGAAAAAACAGCAGCCGGAATTTATAAAATTTAATTTTTTTTAAAAAAAATCAAAAAAAATCTTTTGCAAATGAAAAATTATACTACATTTGCAATGTCTACTAATTCGATAGAACATGTATAATAAAAGAAATATGTTTAATTTTCCTAAAAGCGGAATGCACGCCAAGATGCGAATGCGTTGCTGTTGTTGTTGCTGTAGCTGCTGCTAACTTTTAGATAAAATTTCACACTCATTATTTCATTTAATAAATACATATATCATGGCATCTTCTTATAAAACATTTACACTTGCTAATCAATTAACTGCCGAACAAATCAACTTCTTTAACGAACATGGCTTCATCCATTTCAAAAAATTTATAAATCCGGAAACGGTTTCATCCATCATTGACGCCTCAAAACAAGTAGAGCAAAAATGGATTGACAGTAACCTTGAAAAAGTAAACGGTGTTCCAATAAAATATGGAAAAGATTTAGACGGCTCTCCCATTGTACAGCGTTTTGCTTTTATCAATCAGCATCATCAGGCCTTAAGCGGTCTTTTACTTGATCCAAGATTTAATGGTTTATTGCCATTGGCAGGCGATGGCGCAAGATTAGGCACTGAAGAAAAAGACGGAATGGTTTTCAATCATTATATCAATGGACCGGAAAGCAAGTTTACTAAAATGGGCTGGCACACAGATGGTTTGAGAGATATTTTTTATGGTGGAAAATTAAACCCGATGCTCAATGTGGGTATTCACTTAAGCACTTTAAAACCAGAAAATGGCGGACTTAAAATCATTCCGGGCACTCACAAGCAAAGTGTTTATCAAATGCTTTTCCGTAAAAAATACTTTTTAGACCACAAAGCCGATCCTGAAGAAGTTTCCATCATTCCTGAAGCCGGAGATTTAACCATTCACGATGGACGTTTGTGGCACAGAGTAGCACAGTCCTCTGTTCGTGGAGAAGAAAGCAGAAGAAGAGTTATTTATATCCCTATTATAGCAGGAAAATATGCTCCTAAAAATGAGAACAGTCCAACTGTTTTCTATCAACGTTTTGCAGGTATTGTTAAATAATCATGCTTTTTATTATCGCATTTAGTTATCTGGTTAGATCAGGTAAGCTAAAAAGTACCACAGATTTTTTTAAAAATACGCAAAGAAGAATCAAATTTAAAATTGCAAAACTGGAACTGGCTATACTATCCGGCTTACAAATATTGCGCTATTAATGGAAAAAGAAACACAGATTGAGGATCATAGTGCAATTGCACAAAGAACATTTTCAGACCGTAAGCGAACTAATATTTTAAAAAGAGCAGAACAGTTAACGATTGTATTTTTGCTTCCAAAAGTACCTAAATTCATTTCGCCAAACTTGCTCACCTTAATTGGTACGCTTGGTTCAGTTTTGATTTTTTTAGCTTTTGTTTTAGGTGTTTATGTAACAAATTGGTTTTTGCTTTTAGGAATTATCGGTTTGGCTATAAACTGGTTAGGCGATTCTCTGGATGGAAGACTGGCTTATTACAGAAATATTCCGCGTCGTTGGTATGGTTTTGCACTCGATATTATTGCCGATTGGATTGGTATTGTACTTATAGGCTTTGGCTATTACATTTATGCTGAAAACGGCACACAAATAATAGCCTTTGCTTTTGTCGCATTGTATGGCTGGTCAATCATCATCAGCCAGTTACGGTACAAAATTACAAATGAATACAGTATAGATTCCGGCTTTGTTGGTCCAACAGAACTTCGGTTTATTATTGCTTTTATTTTAATTCTAGAAGTTTTATTTCCTGGGTCAATTACCTATTTGGCTGGCTTAATCACAATTGTGTTATTTATAATCAATTCCATAGATAGTGTAAAACTTTTAAAATTGGGAGATTTAAAAGATAAAAACCACAATTGTTTATAATGTCGTATTTTGAAATTAAAATAGCTTAAATAACAAATTGATTTCAAGATCTTATCTACAATCTTGGGACTTTTGACTTTAAAACTTTTAAACTTTCGACTTACTTATGTTCCGTAAAAATTCCTTTTTGACTTTTCTACAGGCACAAGTTGCGGCATTTTTAGGCGGCATTACCGATTATGGCCTAATGATTTTATTTACAGAAGTATTCAAACTGCATTTTACCTTTTCTATTCTAATCTCCGGAACCGTTGGTGCCATTATCAATTTCAGCATTAACAGATTTTGGGTATTTAAAAATCAATCCGGTTACAGCAGTCCCATCAATAGTCAGCTTTTTAAATTTGCGTTGGTGGTATTGGGAAGCATTTCCTTAAAATCATTGGGTACGCTTATGTTCCAAAAAGTATTTCAAATCGATTACAGAATTGGAAGATTAATCACAGATTTGTTTGTTTCTTATGGATTTAATTATCCACTAATTAAAAATTGGGTTTTTAAGGTAAACGAAAAACAAAATATAATCGAATCAAATTAGCCTTTTTATTCCGTTTCTCTTCACAAAAACATTCTAACTATCGTTTTTAATAATTACACCCAATGGGTTGTATAAACATTTCGTTTATAAATAAATTATCACTTAAACATGTTACAAAATCACTAATCGTTATAACGATCTTAGTAACTATAATTTCCGGAAATCTATGCGCACAATCTAAAAATCCATCGCCATTACATTTTCCAACACCTAAGAATATAGACAATATGCTATTTTATGTTCAACGAGATCCGAATATAAACACTGCTATTTATACCATAAACTATCATGAAAATGGAAAAATAGACAAAAGCAACCCTATAAAAGCGTATTGGATTCGATATGCTGAGAAAGGAGAAAAAAAAGATTTCACCTATATACAACGCAAATTTGCATACGGAATAGAAAGCAAAGCCTTAAACAACGAGGACTTTGAACTTCAATTTGTATCGTATAAAAAGCTACCCTTAACCTTGAAAAAAACAGATTCAGATCAAAAATATCATGTGTTTGTAAATGTAAATCAGAAAAAAATACAGGTAGAAAAAATATTTGTACGCATTGAAGGAGGTTCTTTTTGGTTACCAAATGTAAAGTATGCCGAAGTTACCGGAATTGATATTTCTTCTAATAAAATAATTACTGAGAGAATGTTGTTGAAATGAGAATATAGTTGGATGCGCTAAAGGTTGCTCAATCGATCAGATATTCGCAATGATAGCATGTAAATTCTTTCCTTTTTTTCCTATATTAATAAAATTGTATTTTCTTTTTTTAAATGGTTAAGATATACTTTGTGGGCACGGATTAAAAATCCTCGCGATCGGGGTATTTTTTTGAGTAATTCCTTTTTTGAATTTATTATATTTGGTAAATAACTTTTAATCTAAAATATGATAGATTTTTTTCTCAAAAATATTAATCCACAATTTATAATAATTATTGGTGCATTTTTAACTATGGCGGGTGGTTATTTGGCATCAATAAAATCTGATAGAGAGTCTGAGGAAAATGGACAAAAAGTTGATTTAATTAAAAACTTAACTGAAGAGATTAATAAATTATCAGTTATAAATAAAGATTTAGGAGAGTTAAATATTGACTATTCTAAGAAAACAGCTAGTGAATTAGAAGAAAATAAAACTAGGATAGAATTAATTGGCTTGCTTTCGAAAGAAATGAAAAGACTATCGGAAATTAATAATCTTTTTGCCAGACAAAATATTGAGTATTCAAAAAATAATGAATTTTTTGTAAAACAGTTACAAGAAAAAGCAGATGAACTTAGTAGGCAAGTAACTGGTGGTGATAGTTATCCTTATTTTGACGTAGCTTTTAATAGAGGCGATAATAAGATCGTGTTAAATGTCTATAATAGTGGTGATATAAAATTAGAGAATGTAAATATGGAAATACGGGACAATATAAAAAGGAATTACCTCCTTTCTCTTGAAAAGGTGAATTTAGAGGAGATTAATAGTGAGAAATATTCAAAGTTTTTCGAAGTTTTATATCCTAATAATTCTACAAACGAATTTGATTTTAATCTTGACGAAAAATTTGAAAATATTGAATTAGGTATTGACTTTAAATTTGGTAACAGACATATTGTTCAATATGTTTTTGTTTCTAATTATAAAAATTTAAATACTCGATATGGTGAAGTAAAAATTGTTGAAAATAATAAAGTGATTTTACATTATACTTTTAATAAAGATTTTGTAAGGAACTATTTAGTGGAATAAGACAAAAAATCCCGATAGCGCGGATTTGCAATCCGTGCCCGTAAAGAAGAGCAAACTAATATGATAATAAATCGAATAAGTCAGCACAAAGTAAAATACTTCAAATTTAAATTGAATTTATAATCGAAGATAGAAATCTAGGATACTTAATTTTATAAAAAAAGGGATGATCAAAAAATCATCCCTTTTTTAGTGGAGTCGCCGGGAATCGAACCCGGGTCCAAACAAGCAACTAAAGAGCTTTCTACACGCTTATTTCCTGATTAGATTTTCGATGTTAAGCAAGGCCAGAAACAGCCACTCAACACTTATCTTCTTAATTTTCAAAATCCACCCGAAGCTCATGGAAATCTAGGTTTATTTTTACGGTTCCCCTAAACAGAACGCCACAAACCAAGGCTTTCAAGGAGAATCCAGCTTCCCTACCTTGTAGGGACGTGGCTAATCGTACTATAATTCAGATTATGCAGCTAAAGCGTAGTTATTTTCGCCGTGTAAAAGTGTGAGATCTTATATTTACGAGCAAGGTCTCAATGCTCGACGTGCTTACTTTTCAATTCGACTTGCTGTCAAAACCAGTCGACCCCAAAAATGAGTTTGCAAATTTATACTATTTGAAATTACTTTCTATTAAAAATTTCAGAAAAATTAGAAATTCGAAAGTCAAGAACAAAGTCAATATTGCCAATAACTTTAAGACTTTTGACTTTCGACTTTATGACTATTTATTCTTCGTCTTTAAACTGAAAAGGGTAATCTCCAAAAACCGGAGCCAGTTTGCGAACCGCATACGTGTTTCTAGTCATTTTATTGGATAGGGCGATTATAGTTACACCTTCATTCATTAAAGTAATATAAGAAGAAGTGTTTCCGTGCCACCAGCCGTTATGAAAGTAAAAATTCTGACCGGTTTCCCAATTGATCATTCTGATTCCCAGACCATAATTTTTGGTTCCCTTGCGTTCATTGCTCTGTCCGGTGTACACCTCTTTTAATAAAGCCGGTTTTAAAAAGTCGGGTGCATTTCTGGCTCTGTCAAATTTTAAAAGATCACGTACTGTCGAGAAAACATTTTTATCACCATACACATTATCCAGATAATCGAAACCAATTTCAACTCCATTACCTTTATAAGAAGGAACAATGTTTTTTCTCTCCTTATCATCATCAAAAACATACGTATGTGTCATTCCAAGAGGCTTGAAAATCATTTGATACATTGCTTCTTTGTACGTTAGACCTGTTATTTTTTCAATGATAAGTGCCAGCATGGCATAGTTGGTATTGCAGTAAGCAAAGCGAGTGCCTACTCTTGACTCCAAACCTACGTTTTTAGTCGCAAGAATATCCAAAATATCTTTGTTGGTCAGCTGGTTGTGTCTGTCCCAAACCGATTTATCCCTGTCTGTGAAATATGCGTAATTTCGCATTCCGCTGCGATGACATAACAGCATTCGAACGGTACATTCTTCGTATGGAAAGGTTTTTAAAATGGTATTTACTTTTTGATCCAGGCCAATTTTACCTAAATTAATTAGTTTTAAAACAGCTGTAGCGGTGAGTACTTTACTTACAGAGGCAATTTGTACAGGGGTGTCGGCCGTAATTTTGGTGTCCTTATTTTTATTGGCAAAACCGTTATATTTTTCAAAAATAATCTGACCGTTTTTTGCGACCAGAAAACTTCCGTTCATACTGTTATTTGGCCAGTTTTTATTGTAAAAGTGATTTATTCTCCCTTTTACAGAGTTAATATAGGATGCAGATATTTTTTTTTCAGGCCCCATCGGAACCATTTTACCTAATGTATCTTTTTCTTTTACAGCTTCTTCCTGACCGCCGTTTTTATCTTTTCCACACGAACTTAAAACTAAAATTGAAAAAAGTATTTGTGGTATATTTGTTTTTTTAAGGAAACTCATTTTCATCATTCTTTAAAAACAAATATATAGAATTCAATATTTATGTCTAAAGATTTTACCCGAAGAAAATCCTTAAACTTAACACATAATTAACATCTTTTTTCGCTACCTTATTGTCCATCAGACTTTAAGGATTCATAACGATTAAAAACAAGAAAAACGCAACAAAAATTTAACTATATTTGTTATATTTAAAACAAAATAAACATAAAAAGTTATATTATTAAATATCTAAAATCTAATAAATGAAATTCGGAATCCTAAAAGAAAGAAAAAACCCGCCTGACAGACGTGTTGTATTTGCTCCAGATGCACTAGCAAAGCTCAAACAACAATATCCAAAACTATCTGTTGTCGTAGAAAGTTCAGATATTAGAGTTTTTTCAGATTTACAATATAAAAGTATGGGAATTACGGTCGCTGATGATGTTTCAGATTGCGATGTATTGTTTGGTGTAAAAGAAGTTCCGGTTGATGATTTAATTCCGAATAAGTCTTATTTCTTTTTTTCGCACACCATAAAAAAACAGCCTCACAACAGGAAACTTTTACAGGCTGTCTTAGAAAAAAACATCACTTTATACGATCATGAAACCATTGTTGATGCGCATAATCGTCGATTAATCGGTTTTGGAAAATACGCCGGAATGGTTGGTGTTTACAATGGAATCCGTGCATTCGGAATAAAATTCGAATTATTCAAACTTCCAAAAGCAGAAACGCTTTCAGGGAAAGATGCCTTAATCATGCATCTGAAGAGAATCACTTTACCGCCTTTAAAATTTGTTATTACCGGAACCGGAAAAGTAGGCAGTGGTGCCCAGGAAATTTTAAAAGCGATTAAAGTAAAAGAAATCACGATTGATAATTACCTGACTAAAAACTATACACAATCTGTTTATGTGCAGCTGGATGCATTAGAATACAATAAAAGAACCGACGGCCAGGATCTTGATTTTACAGATTTCATCCAACATCCCGAAGCTTATGTTTCTGATTTTGAAAAATTCACTAAAGTAAGCGACATTTATATTGCAGGACATTTTCATGCAAATAACGCACCTATGATTCTTACTCAGGAAATGCTAAATGCAAAAGATTGCAAAATAAGAGTTGTTGCCGATATTTCTTGCGATGTAGATGGTCCAATTGCAAGTACAATCCGTTCGTCTACTATTGCAGAACCCCTGTATGGTTATCTTCCTTCAGAAAATAAAGAAGTTGATGTTTTTCATCCGGCCGCAATTGTAGTTATGGCAGTGGATAATTTGCCATGCGAAATTCCGAAAGATGCTAGCGAAGGTTTTGGAGAGCAGTTTATGGAACATGTTATTCCGGCTTTCTTCAATAATGACAAAGACGGAATTCTGGAACGGGCCAAAATCACCCAAAATGGTAAACTGACAGACCGATTTAGTTATTTACAGGATTATGTTGATGGGAATTAATTAATTTATTTGTGTCGATTGTTAATTTGTAACTATTTTTAACCCGTTGGGTGAAATTAAAAATAAGTGTCAGGCTGAGCGAAGTCGAATGGACTCAGGATGACATCAATTCCTTAAGCTATAAATGATGATTTACTCCCGATTTTATACTTTTTATAATCAAATCATTTTTTAAAATCAATTTCACCCAACGGGTGTACTATTAACAAAACACATGAAAAAACTCATAATTACATTTTCGATTTCATTATTTTTAAATTGTGCTCATTTACTCGCTCAAACCAATCCGGAAATGCCTTTGTATCCAAACGGAATTGAAAAAAATCCGGTAACACATCCCAATCCTGAAAAGGTAGTTGACTCGGTCATTAATCCGTTGTCACTGTCTCATAAAAACAGGGTAATCAGTAATATTTCAATTCCGACCTATCAATTATTTCCAGCTTCAGAGGCAAACAACAAACATATTGGAGTAGTGATTTTTCCAGGTGGAGGCTTAACTACAAACTGGGTTGATAAAGAAGGAACTGATCTGGCCATCTGGCTTTCACGACAAGGAATCAACTGTATGGTTGTAAAATACAGAACCAACAGAAAAGATGAAAAGGGCGAAATGATTATTCCGATGGATGATTATAAAGGAGCCGTGTATCAGGATGCAAGAACCGGTATTTTAAAAATGAAAGAATTGGCAGAAAGCCTGAAAACAGACAAAGATAAAATCGGGATTTTAGGTTTTTCGGCCGGAGGCTGGCTAAGCGAACGTATTGTTATCAAATCTACCGAAACAAAAGAAGCCGTAGACTGGAAACCGGCTTTTGCTGCTTTGATTTACCATGGTAATACGTTAAGCAACTTTAAAAGAATTGACAATGTTCAGGCCCTACCTCCTATTTTTATGGCGATTGCCCGTGACGACAAAAAAATGCCTGTCAAAGAAATCATCCCGGGTCTGGCTGCGATTGCTGCCGAAGTAAAAAATTCAGAATTGCATATCTATTCCAAAGGCGATCACGGTTTTGGACTGGCTTATGACAAAGGTCATTCGGTTTCAAAATGGAAAGACAGTTTTTATGACTGGCTACTGGACATTTACAGCAAATAATTATCATTCAACAAGCCATTTCTTCTAAATCCAGCAAATAAAAAAATGACCGGTACGATTTCAATACCGGTCATTTTAATTACTTAAAAGTTCAATACGCTAAAAATTATTTTTTATTCTTTTTAGAAGACTTTGCAGGTTTATATTTCTCTTTGTGTTTTGAATTGTCCTTCCATGGATTATCTCCATCGAAATCAAAATCATTATAACTTCCTATCAACCTGATGCTGCCTGGCAAACTGACAACAGTAGTCCATCTGCCTGCGGTAAAATAGGTGTATCTTCTGGCTGCAATATCAAAATACACATTTGATTCCGGATAGTATCTGTATTTCTTTTTTACTCCGTGTGCTTTAGCATGAGCAGGTGGGTTTTGAGCCTGAGCCTCATAAATACCCGCTCCTAAAAAAAACACAAAAAACATAATGACAGTAATGATCTTTTTATTCATAATTAATATTTTTAGTTAATACAAATGTTTAAAAATCAACATACTAAAGTTATAAAATTAACTTTTATGTTTTTTGTTTTTACTAAAGATTTAAGAACACTAAATAAAACCCAAACTTTTAAAGAAGCTAAACCATATCCTCAGGCTTAACCCAGGCATCAAAATCTTCCGGGCTTACATATCCCAAACGTACAGCTTCTTCTTTTAATGTTGTTCCGTTTTTATGAGCGGTTTGAGCTATTTCTGCGGCTTTGTAATAACCGATTTTTGTATTTAAAGCCGTTACCAGCATCAATGAATTGTCAACCAGTTCTTTGATACGTTTGTAATTTGGTTCAATTCCCTGAGCGCAATGTTCGTCGAACGAAACACAGGCATCACCCAATAATCTGGCTGACTGTAAAAAGTTGGCTGCCATGACAGGTTTGAAGACATTTAATTCATAATGTCCCTGCATTCCTCCTACTCCGATTGCTACATCGTTTCCGATTACCTGAGCGCAAACCATTGTTAAGGCTTCGCACTGGGTCGGATTTACTTTTCCCGGCATGATGGATGAACCCGGTTCGTTTTCCGGAATATGAATTTCGCCAATTCCTGAGCGTGGTCCCGAAGCCAGCATTCTGACATCATTGGCGATTTTGTTTAAAGAAACTGCCAATTGTTTTAATGCTCCGTGCGTTTCTACAATGGCGTCGTGCGCTGCCAAAGCTTCAAACTTATTTTCAGCGGTTACAAATGGATGCCCTGTGAATTGAGCAATGTAATCGGCTACTTTTACATCGTAGCCTTTTGGAGTGTTGAGTCCGGTGCCAACGGCGGTTCCGCCTAAAGCAATTTCTGAAAGATGTGCCAAGGTATTTTTAAGCGCTTTTAAACCATAAGCCAACTGAGCTGCGTAGCCTGAAATTTCCTGTCCTAGTGTCAATGGCGTTGCGTCCATAAGGTGTGTGCGGCCAATTTTTACAACATCTTTGAATTCGGTTGCTTTTTTAACTAAAGTTGCGTGTAGTTTTTCGACTCCCGGAATTGTAGTTTCAACCACCATTTTGTAAGCTGCGATATGCATTCCGGTTGGAAAAGTATCGTTCGATGATTGTGATTTATTAACATCATCATTGGCTTTGATGAATTGTTCACCTTCGCCAATTTCAAAACCTTTGAGAACCTGAGCACGATTGGCAATTACTTCATTAACATTCATATTGCTTTGTGTACCTGAACCGGTCTGCCAGATAACTAATGGAAATTGGTCATCTAATTTTCCTTCCAGAATTTCGTCACAGACAGCAGCAATCGCATCGCGTTTTTCTATTGGCAACACGCCTAAATCGTGATTAGCATAAGCGGCTGCTTTTTTAAGATAAGCGAAACCTTCTATGATTTCTTTTGGCATTGAGCCAGAATCTCCGATTTTAAAATTATTTCTTGAACGCTCTGTTTGTGCACCCCAATATTTATCTGCAGGAACCTGAACTTCGCCCATGGTGTCTTTTTCTATTCTGTATTTCATTATGTTGTTTGTAAAATGTTATTTATAAAATGTAAAATGTAAAATGTGAAATGTTAATTGAAAATGAGGTTCTTTTGAAAACAGAGGCCCTAGCCCTGATGGAAACGACATCTTTTTGTGGCGGGGTTCGCCGCAAAAGATATAGTGGACAGCAGGTTTCAGCTCCTTAAAACACTCATATTCTTGTAATTTAAGCAATTGAATAATATTCGGGAAAAATCCTTATTTAAAATGAGTATAAATATAAGGATTATTGCCCTTTTAAGAAAATTGATTTGGTTTTTATTGCTAACAAAGGATATATAACTTACATTTGCCGTAACATTCAAAAATTCCGGAAAACATGTTTGAATTTTCACAGTACTTAGGTTTTTTACTTTTCTTAACCATACTAACTATAGGGTTTTGGTTAATGTTTTTCTTGGTTGGTTTCGTATCTTATTGGGTTACGGGAGCTAGCTGGGAAATGTTCAAAGAAAAAAGAGCCAAAAAAAGACAAGAAGAACAATCAGTTAAACTTTAATTGATTTCATAAAAAAGGACCCGTGAAAACGAGTCCTTTTTTTATACCTAAAAAAGAAATTCCAATAAAAAATTTCCAAATCCCAACTTTTACATTTGGAATTTGGAATTTATAGTTTTGAAAATTAACCTATTTTATCCAGGGAAATCTCCACCGCCTTCACCTTCATTTCTTGGTGCTGCGTTTTTATCTCTTTCCCCTTTTGGTTTATTGAAACGATACGTAAATGACAAGTTGATCTGACGTTTACGAAATTGGAATTCATTGTAAGAGGTTTGTGTTGGTACAGGAGGACTTATGTTATCATCATAAAGATTCGTATAAGACCTCATAACTCTCGAATTAAAAATATCGCTGACATTAAAGGCAATTGTAGCCTTATCTTTTAAAACATCTTTACTGAAAGACGTGTTTAAACCAAACTGATCTAAATTTTTACCCTGAGCCGTTTTTTGCTGACCATTGTAAGTACCGTTTAGCTGCCAGTCAATTTTGTATGGCAGGGTAACTTTTGAACTAATTCTGGCAAACCATGTATTTGCCTGATTGTCTAAATTTTGTACAACCAACTTACCGGTATTATCCTCATAACTATTTTCTCCGGTAGTTTTTACGTTATAAAAATTAAAATTACTATTTAGCTTCCACCATTTGAATGGGGTATAATTGAAGGTAAATTCGAAACCGAATTTTTGTTCCTGACCTAAATTAATAGGACTGCTTTTGATAACCGGAATTCCGTCTATTTCTTCACCAGTTGGCATTCGTACAAAACTAAAAACGTCTTTTGTATCTTCAAAATAAGCTGATGTACTAAAAGTTACTTTATCCCAGCGCTTAAGATAACCAACATCATATTTATCAGTAAGTGAAGGATCTAAATCAGGATTTCCCTGAAAAATATTGATATTACTGGCGTAGTTTACCGCAGGGTTCATAAAACGTCCTCTTGGCCTTGACAAACGCTTACTGTAACTTGCCGTAAAATTGCTTTGGTCTGAAATTTCATAACTAATAAAAGCACTTGGAAACAAGTTGTTGTAATTTTTAGTATTGAAACTCTTAGGATCCTCCAACAAATTAACCTCAATATTGGTGTCCTCCCAACGCAATCCAAATAAATAAGAGAACTTATTAACCTTAAAACCATAAGAAGTATAAAGCGCATTTATGTTTTCTTTATATTCTAAAGTATTGGATAAATTTGTAAGAGGGGTTCCTGCTGGATCAAGTACATAATATTCGTTATTTAAATCTCCAAAACTTCCTTTATATCCTGCTTCAAACTGACTTCCTTCGCCTAAAGGAAGAACATAATCTGCTTGTAACTGAATCTGTTTCTGAACCTGATCGTTTAATGTACTATTATAATTTTCTGAACCTGTAATAGCACTATTGCTATCATCTGTATTTCTTGAAATCGATAAATCGGCAGTAAGCTTATGCCCTTTATCATTGAAGTTTTTAATAAGGTTGGATGTATATTCTACATTTTCACTTCCTGTATCACCGTTGTTTAATCTGAATGTGTTTCCTGTGGATATACGATTAGCATCAAAATTATAATAATTGATCAGATCTCTGTCTTCACCGGTATTTTTTTGGTAATTAATGGCATTTGTCCAGAAAGTAGTTGGAGTGATTGACCATTCAATTCCTGCTCTTCCATTAAAACCGTCTCTGGTTCTTTTGGTATCACGGGTTTCATCTAAATATCGTTTTGTAGAACCATCAGGATTAAAGTATTCTGAATTGGTTTTCCCTTCACCTTCGTTGGTTCTGTAGTTATAACCTGCAGTCGTAAAATAATTAAATTTCTCTGTTTTATAATTCAGGTTGGCACTTAAACCGTACGTTTCAGGAATACCTGTTGAGGCAATAAAAGTTCCGTTGAAACCCTGATTTTTACCTTTTTTAAGAATAATATTAATCAATCCCGAACCACCTTCTGCATCGTAACGTGCCGATGGATTAGTAATAACTTCTACTTTATCAATTGCATCTGCCGGTAGCTGGCGCAAAGCCTCTGCAATGTTGATTGCGTTTGAAGGTCTTCCGTCAATTAAGATTCGGATATTATCACTTCCTCTTAAGCTTACATTTCCTTCTGTATCCACCGAAACTGACGGAACGTTATCCAGAACATCACTAACCGTCCCTCCTTTTACCATCATGTCCTGACCAACATTATAAACCTTTTTGTCGAGTTTTATTTCAACAGATGATTTTTCGGCACGAACTACAACCTCATTTAGTTGTGCAGCATCTTCAGACAGGTTTACGACTCCTAAATTAGTATCTTCAGAAATATTTTTTCCTTTGATTTCAGTAGCTTTAAACGAAATGAATTCAACTTTGATATCATAAGTCCCGGGTGGAACTGCTAAATCAAATTCCCCTTTCGGATTTGTAATTCCTCCTGCAATTACTTTAGTCTGATTAACGGGTGTAATCGAGATTGTAGCGTATTCCAGTGGTTGTTTTGTCACTTTTTCTAAAACTTTCCCCGTAACTTTTACTTTGTTTTGTCCCGAGGGCGGATATTGCGCATAATTACATAATCCTGAAAGCAGCAATAGGGCTAGTATTGCAAATTTGATTTTCTTCATTATTTTTCTGGTATTTCTTTTCCTTTTAGACCGCAAATATAGCCTTTGGTTTAAAAGAAGAAATCACAAAAAAATGTTAATCCATCATTTTATTGTCCTTCTAAAAAAGAAGCTACTTTATCCAGATCACGGCCAATTATAGCTTTACCGTCTTTTATTACAATCGGTCTTTCAATCAAAATCGGGTTATCTGCCATAGCCTGAATGACTTGTGAATCTGTCAGGGTTTTGCCTTTATATTCTTCAGTCCAGATTTTTTCTTTAATCCTAACCAGTTCAATTGGTTTCAGGTTTAATTTTTCGATTAAACTTTTCAGTTCTTCAAAAGTTGGTGTTTCAGTAAGATATGGAATAGTTTCATACTCCTGATTGGCCTCGTCCAAAAAAGCCAGACAACTTCTCGATTTTCCGCAACGTGGATTATGGTAAACTTGTATCATTTCATTTTATTTTTTTAAGATGTTGTAAAATAATTGGGCTAAAAAAGGGTATTTTAGCAATCCCCAAAAATAAGATTTACTTATTAATTAGAACTCCATTTTAAATTTAAAATAACATGTTTTTAGAGCAAGGAATTAAACCTGAAAATAAATTCTGGAAATATCTTTTAGGCTCAGTAGTCATAATCTCTGCATCGGTTTTTGGTCAGTTCCCTTTGTATCTGGCGGTACAATATGAAACCCTGATCAACAAAAAACCACATCCGGAAAACGACAAAATGCTGATGAAAATGTTTGATTCAAACCTGACTTTATTTTTGGTTATGACTTCGTTTGCCTTTGCTTTAGCAGGAGTTTATTACGTTGTCAGACACATGCACCATCAAAGCATCTTATCTGTTACAACTTCACGAAAAAAAGCAGACATCAAACGGGTTTTGTTTTCCTTTTTTTTATGGACAGGGTTTTCCGTATTGAGTTTTTTAATTGTCTATTTACAATCTCCTGAAAACTTTATTTTAAATTTTAAACCAATTCCTTTTCTAATACTAGTGGTTATCGGAACCCTCATGATTCCGATTCAAACCAGTACCGAAGAATATGTTTTCAGAGGCTATCTGATGCAGGGATTTGCCAACTTAGCCAAAAACAAATGGTTTCCTTTGCTCATGACATCTCTCATATTTGGCTCACTGCATTGGTTCAACCCCGAAGTAGGCAAGATGGGCAATATTATCATGATTTATTACATTGGCACAGGCTTCTTTTTAGGGATTATTACTTTAATGGATGAAGGTATGGAACTCGCACTTGGTTTTCATGCTGCCAACAACCTCATTGGTGCTTTACTGGTAACCTCAGACTGGACCGTTTTTCAGACTTATTCACTTTTTATTGATAAATCTGAACCTTCTGCAGGTTTTGATGTTATATTACCTGTGATTGTCATCTACCCTATTTTGCTTTTTATTTTCTCTAAAAAATACAACTGGACAAACTGGAAAGAAAAATTAACCGGAAACATCAAAGAAACAGACGATGAAGTGACCGAATTTTTAAATTTAAATTAATACACTATGCTAAACCTGACTCATAAAAACGTTCATAATTATTTTAAAATAAATGGTTATCACTTAAATGGAAACGATTTACGTTCTGTTGCATACAGCTATGTCAAAGAAGGCGATGCTAACGAACAGTCAATTGGCGAATTTTTATTAGACTGGTTCGATGAAAAAGAATATATCGAAATGCAAACATCCGGAACTACCGGACTTCCTAAATTGGTTAGACTACAAAAACAAGCCATGATACAGTCGGCTTTGGCAACTGGGGATTTTTTTGATTTAAAACCCGGAGACAAGGCTCTACTTTGCCTGCCGGTAAAATTTATCGCCGGTAAAATGATGCTCGTAAGAAGTTTTATTCTGGGTTTGGAGTTAGATGTTACAGAACCGAGCACAACACCGTTAGCGCTAAATGATAAATTATATGATTTTGTAGCAATGGTTCCGCTACAGGTTCAAAATTCGATTGAAGCATTAAAAAATGTCAAAAAATTAATTGTTGGCGGAGCAAAAATGGATACGGTATTAGAAGAAAAAGTTTTATCATTAAAAACTGAAATCTACGAGACCTACGGAATGACTGAAACTATTACCCATATTGCCGCTAAAAAAGTAAGCGAAAAAGCTTTTAGCGTTCTGCCAAATGTAAAAATTGCCCAGGACAGCAGAGGCTGCTTAGCAATTACAGTTCCCGCTATTTCTGAAGAACCTATTATTACAAATGACCTGGTTGAACTTATAAAAGAAAATCAATTTATTTTTTTAGGAAGGATTGACAATGTGATTAACAGTGGAGGTTTAAAATTAATTCCCGAACAAATTGAAGCAAAACTGATTGATAAAATTAGCTCCCGATTCTTTGTTACCGGAATCCCGGATTCTGTTTTGGGAGAAAAATTAATTTTGGTTATCGAAGGAGAAAAACAGGATTTTCCAACTGATTTTTTTGATGTTCTTGATAAATACGAAAAACCAAAAGAGATTGTTTTTGTCTCTAAATTTAAGGAAAACGAAAACGGAAAACTGTTGCGCAAGCCAAGTTTGCAGTAAAAAAAAAACGGGCAATCTAAAAAAATTAGACTGCCCGTTTTAATTTAGAAATATATAACTTTTAGTTTTTCTCAATCCATTTTCTGGCATTAACAAAAGCTTCGTGCCAAGGAGAAACCTCGTCATTTCTGTCTTTTGGATAATGCGCCCAGTTCCATTGGAAAGTCGAACGCTCAATATGAGGCATCATAACCAAATGTCTTCCTGTTTTATCACACATCATTGCTGTGTTATAATCAGAGCCATTTGGGTTTGCTGGATATCCTTCGTAAGCATATTTAGAAACAATATTGTATTGATCTTCTGAATAAGGCAATTTGAATTTACCTTCTCCGTGAGAAACCCAAACTCCTAAAGTGCTTCCAGCCAAAGTCGATAACATAACCGAATTGTTTTCTTGAACTTTTACAGAAGTAAAGATACTTTCGTGTTTCTGGCTTTCGTTATGGTGCATTTTTCCGTGAACTTCATGCTCTGGATTAATAACCTCCAATTCCATAAACAATTGGCATCCGTTACAGATTCCAACAGATAAAGTATCTTCTCTTTTAAAGAAATTATCTAAAGCTGTTTTTGCTTTTTCATTGTATAAGAAAGCTCCAGCCCATCCTTTAGCAGAACCTAAAACATCTGAATTAGAGAATCCTCCAACAGCTCCAATAAACTGAATATCTTCAAGCGTTTCACGGCCCGAAATTAAATCCGTCATGTGAACGTCTTTTACGTCAAAACCTGCTAAGTACATAGCATTTGCCATTTCACGCTCAGAATTACTTCCTTTTTCACGAATAATAGCCGCTTTTGGTCTTGGTTTAGAATTATCAATTTCTGGTTTCTTTCCTGTAAAGTGTGCAGGGAAAGTATAATTTAAAACCTGGTTTTTATAGTTTTCAAAACGTGCCTGAGCTCTTCCGTTTTTAGATTGTTTTTGATCTAATAAATAAGACGTTTCGAACCAAACATCTCTGTAAGCTTTTATGTCCAAAGTCCAAAGTCCAAGGTCTAAAGTCTCAGTAGTTGTCGCTTTTCCTAATTTGAAGAATTCGATATTATTGGCATTTAATTTAGCTTCAACAGCTGCATCAGATTTAGCCTGGAATACGATTCCGATGTTTTCAGCGAAAAGGATTTTCAATAAGTCTTTTTCCGCGAAAGGGCTGAAATCAATTTTAGCTCCAAGATTTACATCAGCAAAACACATTTCTAATAAAGTAGTGATTAAACCACCGCTTCCGATATCGTGACCTGCCAAAATTTGGCTTTCACCGATTAAATCCTGAATGGTATTAAATGCATTTTTGAAGAAAGCCGAATCTTTAATTGTAGAAGTTTCGTTTCCGATTGTATTTCTGATTTGTGCAAAAGATGAACCTCCAAGTTTGAAATCATCCTGAGACAAATTGATATAATAAATAGAATCTCCATTTTTCTGTAAAACTGGTTCCACCACTTTTCTAATATCTGTACAGTTTCCAGCAGCTGAAATAATAACTGTTCCTGGTGCAATTACTTCGTCATTTGGATATTTTTGTTTCATTGAAAGTGAATCTTTTCCTGTCGGAATATTGATTCCCAATTCGATTGCAAATTCTGAACAACCTTCAACTGCAGCGTACAAACGAGCGTCTTCACCTTCGTTTTTACAAGCCCACATCCAGTTTGCAGATAATGAAATTCCTTTTAAACCATCTTTAATTGGCGCCCAAACAATGTTTGATAACGATTCTGCAATAGCATTTCGAGACCCTGCAACAGGATCAATCAAAGCAGCAATAGGAGCGTGCCCAATAGAAGTTGCAATACCTTCTTTTCCTAAATAATCCAGAGCCATAACCCCAACATTATTTAAAGGTAATTGTAACGGACCTGCATTTTGTTGTTTAGCCACTTTTCCTCCAACGCAACGGTCTACTTTGTTAGTTAACCAGTCTTTTGAAGCAACAGCCTCTAAACGCAAAACATCTTTTAAGTATGATTCAAAATCTCCTGCGTTGTACCCAACATCGGCATATTTTCTATCGATCGTTTTATCTGTCATAACCGTTTTTGGAGAACTTCCGAAGAAATCTTCTAAAGCATAATCCATCGGTTTAGAACCATTAGTTTTTGATTCGAAAGTAAAACGGTGATCTCCCGTTACATCTCCAACCTGATACATTGGCGAACGCTCTCTGTCAGCGATTCTTTGTAAAGTATCAATATCTTTTTGCCCAATAACCAATCCCATTCTTTCCTGAGATTCGTTACCAATGATTTCTTTTGCAGAAAGTGTTGGGTCTCCAACCGGTAATTTATCCAAATCGATTAAACCTCCAGTCTCTTCAACTAATTCAGAAAGGCAGTTTAAGTGTCCGCCCGCACCGTGATCGTGAATAGAAACAATTGGGTTATTGTCGCTTTCTACCAAACCACGAATCGCGTTTGCTGCACGTTTTTGCATTTCAGGGTTTGAACGCTGAATTGCATTTAATTCGATTCCTGAACCGAAAGCTCCAGTATCTGCAGAAGAAACCGCAGCACCACCCATTCCGATTCTATAATTTTCTCCACCAAGAATTACAATTTTGTCGCCTTCTTGTGGTTTCTTTTTAATTGATTGATCCAATTTTCCGTATCCAATTCCTCCCGCTTGCATGATTACTTTGTCGTAACCAATTTTACGGTCGTTTTCTGAATGTTCGAAAGTTAAAACTGAACCTGTAATTAACGGCTGTCCAAATTTATTTCCGAAATCAGAAGCTCCGTTTGAAGCTTTGATCAAAATATCCATTGGCGTTTGGTACAACCATTTTCTTTCTTCAACAGCATTTTCCCATTTTCTGTCGTCGTTTAAACGAGAATATGAAGTCATGTAAACGGCAGTTCCAGCTAATGGCAACGAACCTTGACCTCCGGCCAAACGGTCACGGATTTCTCCTCCTGAACCTGTTGCTGCTCCGTTGAAAGGCTCAACTGTTGTTGGGAAATTGTGTGTTTCGGCTTTTAATGAGATAACCGAATCAAATTCTTTTATTTCGTAAAAATCAGGTTTGTCTGCCGATTTTGGTGCAAATTGCTGCACTTTTGGTCCTTTTACAAAAGCAACGTTGTCTTTGTAAGCAGACACAATATCGTTAGGATTTTCCTGAGATGTTTTTTTGATTAATTTGAAAAGAGAAGTTTCTTTTTCTTCGCCATCGATCACAAAAGTTCCGTTGAAGATTTTATGACGGCAGTGTTCTGAATTTGCTTGTGAAAAAGCAAAAATCTCAGAGTCAGTTAATTTTCTTCCTAGTTTTGTTGAAAGATTATTTAAGTATTCTACTTCTTCTTCGCTTAAAGCTAAACCTTCAACTTTGTTGTAAGTTGCAATATCATCAATTTCCAGAATTGGTTCCGGCTGAATGTTGATCGTGAAGATTTCCTGATCTAATTCATTGAATTTTTGAAAAAGCATTGGGTCAAAATCATTGAAATCTTCCGTTGCAGGATGAAATTCTTCGATTCTGATAATGCCCGGAATTCCCATGTTTTGGGTAATTTCTACCGCATTAGTACTCCAAGGTGTGATCATAGTGGCGCGCGGACCAACAAAAAAACCCGTCAGTGCGGATTTATCGATCTTGTTTGCGTCGGCAAAAAGCCAGTTTAATTTTGAAATGTCTTGAGCTGAAATTTCGTTTTGCGTTTGTACGGCAAAAACAGTTTTGCTTTGGTTTTCAAAGAAATGGATCATTTGTGTAGTTTGTTGTATTGAGGTGCAAATTTAGTCAATTCAACTCAAAAAAAAAAGCGACAATTTTGTCGCTTTTTAATTCTGTATCACGTGATTTTTATTAATTGATTATTAATTTTTTAGCCAGTGTTTTTGAGTCTTTAGTTATTTTAATAATATAGGTGCCTTTTGAAAAACTTTGAACTTCAACTGTTTTAGTGTTTGTATTTTGTCTTTCAAAAACTTTTTGCCCTAATAGAGAATAAATAGCTATTGAAAAAGATTCATCACTACTATCTTTAAAATTAATTGTGAATTGATGTGTTACCGGATTTGGATAAATTGAAAATTCAGCTGTATTAAACCCTTCATTTGACAATGTCACGGCATGACTTCCAAGTCCTGAACAAGTATCTTTAGCATAAACATCCCATTCTCCACTTTTGTTAAAAGTAGTATTTGGTCCCGTTACATTCGGTTTTCTTCTTAATGTTTCATCTATCGCAAAATTAGGAGTTCCTCCATCAAAAGTTCCGATAATGTCAATCAGGACATTATTTTTAAATAATCCTATTGGATCATTTCCATTGTACTGAAGATCAGTACTATTGCTTGATAAATTAGCATTAGCTTGATTATAACAGGTTGTCGCTGCTAAATTATAAGCAATTACATAAGAAGCACCATCATTAATTGTTCCGGTTAGAGCTAATCCCGGCCCCCATGCTCCGGCACCATTTGATTGTTTTTTAATTGAATAGCCTGATAAATTTATTGCTGAGCCAGTAAAATTTGATATTTCCAATATTTTATTGTTTCCGCTGCCTTCTACATATTCTGAAAAGAAAATTTCAGAGCCTGTATTTCCTCCTCCTGTTGAAGCTGCTGTAACTCCGTTTACAGTTGCACTTGGAAGAGATGTGTTATTAGAAGCATCTCTGGCAACTACATAAAAATTATAAGAGGTAGAAGGTGTAAGTCCAGTAATTGTTGCACTTAATCCAGTTTCATTTTGTTTAAAAACCGAATTAACATATACAGCATACCCAGTAACAGCAACGTTATCTGTCGCAGCTGACCATGTTAAATTAACAGAGTTAGAGGTACTTGATGCTACAGCTAAATTCAAAGGAGCTGTTGGAACAGTCGTGTCATCTGCCTCAGTAGTCCAGACAGCAGCAACATATTCAGGGTGATCAATATAAGGATTACGGTTATTTTGGCGTGCATAAATAGCATTATTTCGAGCAATTTCTCTTGCACTTACCGGATCCTGATTGTGCCACGCAATAAGCTGACTTAAAAATCCAGGAGTAAAAACTTTGTTCGAACTACCATTAAACATTGGATATGAATAGCCCGCAACTGTATTCTCGTAGCGTGTTGCAAAATAAAAATACATTCTGGCAATGTCACCTTTAAATTCATCTATTGGTTCAAAAACGAGTCCGGAATAACCTGCAGTGGTACTTGCTCCTAATTTGCTTCCGTTTAAACTTGTCTCAGTTGGTGTTGCTACAACCGAATGCGGATAATTAGATCGCACTCCGTTTACTTTTCCATCAGTTGGAGTTATAAAATGAGCATCTGAAACCATCGGTGCTTTTTCGTCAAATACAGATTGCGGAATAATATGTTCTCTGTTATAGCAGTCTCCTTCATTTGTATATCCGGCTGATCCGCATCTTTGTGTGGCACCTGCACTGTAAGTATAAGGATCATTTCCGTTAGGATTTTCAGAATACATATCTAGTATTGATCCGTCATTTTCATAAAAATTATCAATATCAGATGTCTGATAAGTAACATATAAGCCTGAATAGCCGTTATCTGTGTGATCTTTAATAATATTGTACAATTGTGTTTTTAGGGTGTAACCCGTTCCTGTAGCTGTAGAATAATAATTAGCAGGTGCCTGGGCTGAACAAAAAACAGCGTAAAGCGTAAATAACAGAATGTAAAGTTTCTTCATAAAATATTGGTTTGTTTACTGTAATAAAAATGGATAATATGAATTCAAAATTAGTTTACCAAATCTACATATAAGTTATGAAAACTTTAATAAAAATATTTTTTGTTATATTTTTTTAAATTAAAATCTAATTATTTGATTATGATCTTTTTATTAATGGTTTTCGAATCTTTTGTAATTTTTATAATATAAGTCCCTTTCGAAAGATGATCTACTGAAATTACAGCATCTGTTAAGTCGGATTTTTCAAATACTTTTAAACCCGTGATAGAAAGAATCTCTACTGAATAGGAAGCAGTAGAATTATCTAAAACAACATTGAAATTTCCGTCAGAAGGATTTGGGTAAATTATAATGTTATCGGAATCTGAAACAATTTCTTCTTCTTCAATTGCAGTTGGCTGTGCTTTTTTACTTGCTAAGTTATTACAGGTATCTGATGAAAATGAATCCCATTGCGAACTCAAATTAAAAGTAGTACTTGGAGAAGTTACAGTCGATTTTCTTCTTAAAGTAACATCGATGGCAAAATTGGCTGTTCCGCCGTTGAAAGTTCCGATAATATCTATTAAAACACCATTTTTGAATAAACCTACAGCATCATTTCCGTTAAAAGTTAGTTCAGTTGCCGTTGTCGAAATGTTGGCAGCGCTTGTAGAAAAACAACTTGAAGAAATAGAACTGTTTACAATTACAAATTTGCTTCCGGTTGCTAAAGTTCCGCTTAAAGCTAAACCTGTACTCCAGGAACCAGCGCCATTTGTTTGTTTTTTAATAGAATAAATAGACATATTGATGCTGCTTCCGGTATTGTTGGCAATTTCTAAAGCTTTGTTGTTCCCAGAGCCTTCAATATATTCAGAGAAAAGCAGATCGGTTGCCGTTCCTGTTCCGCTGCTGTTGGTTGTAACCGAAATAGTATTGCCTGATGCAGAAGTATTTCCCGCTGCGTCTTTTGCTTTTACATATATAGAATACGCTGTAGAAGCAGTTAAACCTGTAATTGTAGCTGTCGTTCCGGAAACAGTTGTTTTTAAAACGCTGTTTGCATAAACGTCATAACCAGTAACGGCTACATTATCTGTAGAGGTATTCCACGAAAGTGAAATAGAAGTTGCTGTTTTTGAAGTTGAAGCTAAACTTGTTGGAGCAGTTGGTGCCTGAGTATCTCCGGAAGAAGTTCCTCCCCAAATCTGATTCACATATTCCGGATGATCGATATATGGATTTCGGTTATTTTGGCGCGCATAAATCGCATTATTTCTTGCAATTTCTCTTGCGCTTACAGGATCTTGTGCATGCCACGCTAAAAGAACATTTAAGAAAGCGGTTGTAAAAACTTTATTGCCAGAACCGTCAAACATGGCATAAGAATATCCGGCAACGGTATTTTCGTATCGGGTTGCAAAATAAAAATACATTCTGGCAATATCTCCTTTAAAAGCATTAATAGGTTCAAAAACGGTTCCTGAATATCCAGAAACAGCACTTGATCCTAATTTTCCTCCATTTTGAGAAGTATAAGTTGCAGAACTTACTGTTCCGTGTGGATAGTTTGAACGCACACCATTTACTTTTCCATCCGTTGGCGTTATAAAATGTGCATCCGCAACCATTGGTGATGCTTCATTAAAAACCGATTGCGGAATGATATGTTCCCTATTATAACAATCTCCTTCAACTGAATAGTTTCCACATCTTTGGGTCGTTCCGGTTGTATAATTGTACGGGTCTGTTCCTGAAGGATTTTCAGAATACATATCTAATATTGTTCCGTCGTTTTCATAGAAATTATCAACGTCAGAAGTTAAATAGGTAGTATAAAGACCTGCGTAACCGTTATTAGTATGATCTTTAATGATGTTATACAATTGCGTTTTTAAGGTATAACCGTTTCCAGTTGCGGTGCTGTAATAACCCGAAGGTATCTGCGCAAAACCAACTGTAACAAACATCAATAACAATAAAAAGTAGTTTTTTTTCATAACTAAATAGTTTTAAGATTTGAATTAGGCTTTTGTTTTTAAAATTCTGATTTTTAGGATTTTAAAAACACCTTGTAGCAAATCTACTATTTTTAAAGAAGCAAAACGTTATGAAAAGTTTAATTTTAGATATATTTTCTTACGATATTTTTTTTATCTGAAGAATCCTAAGATGCTAAGTTATTTTATGTTCTGTTTGTCTGGACAAAAAAGAGAAAATCTTTGCGCCTTTGTGGCAAAACCATTACTTCGGAAAATCTTTACTTTGATAAGCACCCAAATCCGGCGGTGAAGTTCTTGTGTTTCCAATAATATCCAACGGAATTATATATGCCTGATTTCCTTTTGCGAAAGCGGCAGAAGTATTATCAATATTAAGTTTATTCAGGTTGAGATTAAAAAACTTCGGGTTTTCGTTTAAAATAATAGCGTTATAATGCGCTGTATCTGTGCTGAATTGATAATCGGGATTTGATGTGCTGCCGAATTTCAGTAAACAATTGTTTAACTGAAAAACAAAAGCAGCAGCAGTATTTTTGTCTAAATTGAATTCGTTGGTATTTGAACCATAAATGATACAATTATTAAAAGTAGCCTGAGTCAGCGGACTAGTTTCCGGTGTTGCTCCAGCCAGTTTGTTGCTTAAATTAACAGCGAATTGTTGACCGCCGGACCAAGTGTTGTTAAATGTACAGTGAGTAAATTTATAATCGCCTCCGTAAACGCAGGATAAAGCTGCTAAACCGGCATAATTAATAACGATATTCTCTCCGTTAATTTTAGCATTTTGAGCCAGAATTCCGTAATTAGAACAATCGTAAATCTGTGTGTTTTTAATCTGAAAAGTGCTGGCATCCTGATTTCGTATGTCCAGACCAATTTTGGCATTCTTTAAAGTAAGATGATTTATAGAATGGTTTGTGCTTCCATCAGCGAAAATAACCGAATTCCATTGTCCGGGAACATCAGAATATTCAGGCTCTAAACGATCTCCTTCGAAAATCACTTCATTTTCTAAGTTTTTAGTAGTTGAAACATTTCCGTTAATCTGAAGCGAAGCTTTGTTACTTACAAAAAGCCCTGAATTATCATGAAAATGTACTCTCGCTCCGGCTTCAAAAGTCACCGTTTTGTTTTCTGGAACTCCTGCGTATCCGTAAATCACGTAAGGTTTGTCATTGGTAAAAAGTAATTCATTACCGTTTTCAGCATCATTTTCATCCAGATAAAATCCGTCTACCTCTTTACCGTCAATTTCAATTTTTTCTTTGGTTCCGTCAGGATTTTGCTTTGGATATAAAAAAACTGCGTCCTGAATCAGGGTTACCAAAGCCACTTTTTGAAGATTAGTACCGCTATCAAACTGAATTTCATCGGTATATAAAAAATCAACAGGGTCAGCATCTGTAATATCAGCGGTGGTTTCAATAAAAATATACAAACTGTCTTTGGCTAAAAGCGTAACATTGTTGAAAATCTTTCCATTATTGCCGTTCATTCCGTCAACGGTCATTCTGTATTTTGAATTTAAACCGTTTTTTAACTGAATGATTGGAATGTTAATATCGTCTTTGCCCCGGTTGTAGACTTTTAAGTTATAGGTGCTTGATCCGATATTTTTAAAAACGGTATCCAAATAAACAGTATCCTTTGAAAATTTCAAATCTCCGGAACTGGCAACCGTGTCAAAATCAGTGCGGCATGAAGTGGCAGCCAAAAGAATTCCGAAAATCAAGAGTACAAAATAATGACGCATTTGAATTGTTTTTCTGTAAAAATAACAAAAATCTTATATGCGAAAAGGGATTTTTAATTTTAGGATAGCATTTTCTAAATTGTGTCTCATCTTTTATTTAATTTTACGATTTTAAAGCTAATTTTAATGAATTATACAAAAGAACAAATTTTAGCATACTGTAATGAGTTTTCGAAAAACACATTAATGGAAACGCTAAAAATAGAATATATCGACGCCGGAGAAGACTTTTTAACCGCAAAAATGCCCGTAAATCCTTCTGTTCATCAGCCAATGGGATTACTGCACGGAGGTGCATCAGTAGCTCTGGCAGAAAGTGTCGGCAGTGCTGCATCACATTTTTTTATCAACACAAAAGAACAGGAAGTACGCGGAATAGAAATATCGGCAAATCATTTAAAAAGCATTCGTGAAGGAGTTGTTTTCGGAACAGCCCGCATTATCCACAAAGGCAGAAGCCTGCATCTTTGGGAAATCAAAATTACAGACGAAGCCGGAAACCTGATTTCGCTTTGTAAACTGACGAATATGGTTTTGGATAAAAAGAAAGTTTAACATTTTACATTTCAAAAATTAATGACCCAAAATTACACCGTTTCAGTTTCTCCTACATTCAAAAAGATGACCACAAAAGCGATTCTTTCTGTTTTGTTTTTCTTTATTGTTTACATCGTCTTAATTCTCTGTGGAGTCGGAATTACAGCTTTAGCCGGTTACGCCGGTTTAATGATTATAATGGCAAAACCAATGTTTGTAACAATAATGATTGGTGCTGGTTTATTGTGCATGGGAGGATTGGTTCTATTTTTTCTTATCAAATTCATGTTTGTGAAACATAAAATTGACCGCTCTCATTTAATCGAAATAAAACGTGAAGAAGAACCTAAACTATTTGCTTTTATAGACGAAATAGTAAATGTTGTCCAAACGGATTTTCCTAAAAAAGTTTATTTATCCGGAGATGTAAATGCTTGCGTCTTTTATGATTCTACATTTTGGAGCATGTTTTTGCCTATAAAAAAAAATCTTCAAATTGGAGTTGGACTTGTAAATTCAGTTTCAGAATTAGAACTTAAAGCTATTTTGGCACATGAATTTGGACATTTCTCTCAAAAAAGTATGAAAGTAGGAAGTTATGTTTATAACGTAAATCAAATTATCCATAATATGCTTTACGATAATGATTCGTATAGCGCTATTGCTCAAAGCTGGGGAAACGTTAATGGTTATTTTGCGATTTTTACTACACTTGCTATTAAAATTGTTGAAGGAATTCAGTGGATATTACAGCAGGTATACAATGTTGTTAATCTTAGTTATCATGCCTTGTCCAGACAAATGGAATTTCATGCAGATGCTGTTGCTGCAAGTGTTACAGGCTCAAAACCATTAATCACTTCGCTATTGCGAATGGATTTAGCAGATCATTCTTATAACGAAGTCTTAGATTATTACGGAAAGAAAATTCAACATTCTATTACTACAGAGAATATTTATTCACAGCAATCCTTTGTCATGAATTTCCTCGCCAAAACAAATAATCTGGAAGTTTACAATGATTTGCCGCAACTCACCCCCGATTTTTTAAACAGATATAATAAATCTAAACTCGTTATTGAAAACAAATGGGGAACGCATCCTAGTACAGAAGACAGGATTAAAGAATTAGAAAAATTAAATGTGAATGAAGTTAATGAAAACAACTCTTTAGCAATTGGGCTATTTAAAGACGGAATTGAGTTACAGAATAAATTTACAAACAAACTATTTTCTGCAATCACTTATTCTGAAACAGTTGTTTTCAATAAAAATGAAGAATTTATAAATGATTATAAAAATGATTTCTTCTCTAATTCATTCCATAAAATTTTCAACAATTATTACGATAATAAAAATCCAGGCCTAATTGATTTTGACACCCTTATTACTAAACCCGCAGACAAAAGTTTAGATAAGTTGTTTCATAATTCGGCAGTAGATTTAATATATACCTCAATTGCTTTAGAAAACGATATTAAAACTTTAAATCAAATTGCAAGCGGAGATTTTAAAATAAAATCGTTTTCATATGATGGCCACAAGATTTTTTCTAAAAATTGTCAAGAATTAATAAATTCATTAGAACTTGACCTGAAAAAGATCAAAAAAGAAATCGAAGAAAATGACAACCAGATCTACTTCTACTTTTTGACATTAGCAAATAATCAGAACAAAAGGGAAGAATTGAAAAAACATTATTCTGAATTATTTACAATGGACAAAGAATTTGATACTAAAATTGATTTTTTTGTAAAAATGATTAATGTTTCTGAGTTTATGCATCAGGTAAACACTTATGAGGTTATCGAAAGAAATATGATATTACTAAAAAAAGAAGAAAATAAATTCAAGGCTCAGGTTGAAAAAATGTTAAACAGCAATATTTACAACACCGTGATTACAGAGGATATCCGCGAATCTTTTACCAAATATTTGTCTGAGGACTGGAAATATTTTAACAAAAATGAATATCTAAATGAAGTTTTAGATGTATTATCTAAGGCAATGTCTAATTATCAAATCGTTTTGTCAAAATCGTTTTTTCAGAAGAAAAAAGATTTACTGGAATTTCAGATTCAGCTTTTAGCGAACTAAAACACGATCTTATTTAGATGCATTTGTCAGAACATATAATAAACATGAACAATTTCTTTTCTAAAATAAAATTACATAAAGCCCAAAACTTACCCTTTGTACTTTATTCAAAACCAAACACATCAAATCTTATTGGGGTTTTACAGCAAAATGACACTTTGTATAAAGTGTCTGATTATAGCGAAAAAGGATTTGTCTTTGCTTCTTTTGATGAAAAACAACTGATTTTAATTCCGGAAAGTGAATCTGAAATTATTAATGTTGATAAAGAGAAAACCGCATTTGAATCGATTGAAACCGATGATCTGAATTTGGATCCTGAAGCAAAAAAACAATATGAAGATCTGGTTTCAAAAGGAATTAAAGCAATTAAAAATGATGAATTTAAAAAGGTAGTTTTGTCGAGGAGTGAAGTTGTGGAGCTGACTGAATTTGATTTTGTGACTACATTTCAACATTTGGTTCAATTGTATCCTGCTACTTTTTGCTATTGTTTTTTTCATCCAAAGATTGGCCTCTGGATGGGAGCTACACCAGAGCAATTGCTAAAAGCAAACGGAAATATTTTTGAAACAACAGCTTTGGCCGGAACCCAAAAAGCAAATTCTGAAACTGAAATTGTCTGGCAGCAAAAGGAAAAAGACGAACAGCAATACGTAACCGATTTCATAGTAAAAAGACTTCGTGAATTTACAGCTTCAGTTGTGGTTTCAGAACCTTATAGTTTCAAAGCCGGATCAATTTGGCATATAAAAACAGATATTTCAGGGGTTTTAAAAGACAATTCGACTTTGCAAGAAGTTATTGATCCCCTTCACCCAACACCCGCAGTTTGTGGTTTACCTAAGAAAAAAGCCAAAGCCTTTATTTTAGAAAACGAAAATTACGACAGAACTTTCTATACCGGTTTCCTTGGAGAACTAAACAGCAGTTTTGCAGGAGCAAATGTAAGTTCTGATTTATTTGTAAATTTACGCTGCATGCAGATCCAGCAAAACAAAGCCATTTTGTACATAGGCTGTGGTGTAACCAAAGAAAGTATTCCTGAAAAAGAATGGGAAGAAAGCGTCAATAAATCAATGACGATGAAAAGAGTATTTAAAAAAGAGAATCGAGAATAGAGTAAAGAAAACAGATAAAAGATCAATTTTAAGTTTCAGAATTGTAATTGATATTGATCTTTGACATTGACATTGAAAATTATGAAATTAGACATATTAGCCTTCGGGGCTCATCCGGACGATGTAGAATTGGGTTGTGCCGGAACAATTTTAAAAGAAGTATCTCTGGGAAAAAAAGTCGGAATTATTGATTTGACCCGTGGTGAACTGGGAACTCGCGGAACAGCAGAAACCAGAGATCAGGAAGCAAAAGACGCAGCAAAGATTTTAGGAGTTCTTGTGCGCGAAAATTTAGCTATGCGTGATGCTTTTTTTACCAATGATGAAAAACATCAACTAGAAGTCATAAAAATGATTCGGAAATACAAACCTGAGATTGTTTTATGCAATGCTATAGACGATCGTCATATCGACCATGGAAAAGGAAGCAAATTAGTTTCGGATTCCTGTTTTTTATCAGGTTTAATGAAAATTCAAACTTCAATTGACGGAGAGCAGCAGGAAGCCTGGAGACCCAAAGTTGTCTACCATTATATTCAGTGGAAAAATATCGAACCGGATTTTGTGGTTGATATTACCGGATTTGAAGAAAAGAAGATAGAAGCAATCCTCGCTTACAAAACACAATTTTACGACCCGGACTCCAAAGAACCTGCAACACCAATTACAAGTAAAAACTTTTTGGAAAGCTTAAATTACAGAGCTCAGGATTTAGGAAGGCTGGTTAACAAAGATTTTGCCGAAGGTTTTACAGTTGAAAGATGTTTGGCTGTCAATAGTTTAGAAGATTTGATATAAAAAAGATTATTTTTTTTCATTTTTTTCTTTGTAAAAGTAAACCTTTGTTATATATTTGCACTCGCTAAGCAAAAATGGTGGTTGTAGCTCAGCTGGTTAGAGTAGCGGTTTGTGGTGCCGCGGGTCGCCGGTTCGAACCCGGTCAGCCACCCAGAAATTTAAAGCCCTGAAGAAATTCAGGGCTTTTTTTGTGGTCTAAATTTTCAATATTACAATATTTGCATTTTTAAGAAAACAGTTCCTCTCCCAAAATATTGAGATTGATTTTTAACAGCTAAAACCAAAACAGCTTTACAAAAAAAAAGACTGCCTTTCTAGACAGTCTTTCGTTTTTTATACTTTAACTAATAGTAAACATTCTTTTAATTCTGGTTTTTCGACTATGAAGTTTAATAACCATTCTTGCAATTGTTCCATTTCGTAAGGTAACAGTGTTTTGATAGCTTTTTCTAATTCTTTACAAAAAAGCACCGGATCGAAACTCACTCTTTCGAGTATTGATTTCGTGTAATCAAACATCATTTTTGACATAATAAAATAAGATTTTGGGGGGTTATCTCTATTTTTAAACTCGAGCCAAATTTAAACAAATATCATACATAAAATATTTTTTTAACTTATTTTTTTTAAAACATTAAGAGCGAATACGTTTTCTTAATAAAGATAAATCAATATAGAATTATTCTAAATAAATCATTTAAAGCTTTTTGTGCGCTCTGAACATTTCTCTTTTTCCAGGAGGCCCCGCTAACTTTTCAACTGTAAATCCGACAGATAACATATTCCTTTTAATAACACCACGGGCAGCATATGTAACCAAAACCCCATTTGGTTTTAAACTATTATACATTTTCTGAAAAATCTCAACAGTCCATAACTCCGGCTGCACCCGATATCCAAAGGCATCAAAGTAAATCAAATCAAAAATCTCAAAATCATTTATTTCATCAAAAAATTGTTTTCTTTTGGTTAATGAAAAATCAGAGGTAATTTCATTCCTCTGATTCCATTCGCATTCATGCATTTTTTTGAATATATTTTCAAATGAAAAAGCCTCTAATTCAGACACATAATTCATAGCCAAAACTTCCTCAGGATCGACAGGATAAGCCTCTACTCCTGTATAATCAATATTTTGCCGGGAATCATTTGCTTTAAGAAAAGTAATAAAAGCATTCAGACCTGTTCCGAAACCAATTTCAAGAATACTTACCGGTTTACTTTCAAATAAATCAAGTCCGTTTTTTATAAAAACATGTTTTGCTTCCTGAATTGCACCATGTTTTGAATGATAACATTCGTCCCATTCCTCCAAATGAATTGTAGTTGAGCCATCTAACGTTTTAATAATTTCCCTTTTCATTAAAATTTGAATTTTACAATCTGATTTCAAAACCAAAGATTGTGTTTTATGTCAAATTTAGTCAAAACAAATGCGTAAAGCCTTAAAAAATCAAGGTTTTTTCATAAATTCTTTATAAAAACCAGTTAAAATTTTAAGTTTATTACAAGATAAATAAATCGCAGTCAAACAAGCTAATTAGTGTTTTTTTAGCAAGGATTTTATATATTTTTACTTAATTTTGCATTCAATAAATTCTATTTTATATCATATCATCACTTTAAGAAACCTTCTTTGATGATAAAAATTACGTAAAACTTACATTATTATGAGTACAACTCAAGCAAGCAAAATTGAAATCAGAAAAGCCACTTCTTCTAAAATTAGTAGTGTAGACTTTGAAAACTTAAGCTTTGGTGCTGTGTTTACAGACCATTTATTTGAATGTGATTTTAAAAATGGAGAATGGCAAACACCGGTCATTAAGCCGTATGCTCCTATTTTAATGGATCCATCTTCTAAAGTCTTTCATTATGGTCAGGCAATTTTTGAAGGAATGAAAGCTTACAAAGATGACAATAATGATGTTTGGTTGTTCAGACCTGATGAAAACTACAAACGTTTTAACAATTCAGCAGTTCGTATGGCGATGCCGGAAGTTCCTGAATGGGTTTTTATGGATGGTTTGAATGAATTATTGAAAATTGACAGAGAATGGATTCAGAGAGGTAACGGAAGTAGCATGTACATTCGTCCTTTTATGATTGCAACAGGACCTGGGGTTGTAGCTAATCCATCTGATGAATATAAATTTATGATTTTACTTTCTCCTGCAAAATCATACTACGCTGGTGAAGTAAAAGTAATTATTGCAGAGCATTACAGCAGGGCAGCAAATGGAGGAATTGGGGCTGCAAAGGCTGCAGGAAACTATGCTGCACAATTTTACCCTACAAATCTGGCTAACAAAGACGGTTTTCAACAAGTAATCTGGACAGATGATGCAACGCACACTAAACTGGAAGAAGCCGGTACAATGAATGTGTTCTTTAGAATTAATGATACCTTATTAACAGCACCGACAAGCGAAAGAATTCTGGATGGTATTACCAGAAAAAGTTTAATTGCTATGGCTGAAAAAGAAGGTTTGAATGTAGAAGTTCGTCCGGTTATTGTTTCTGAGCTGGTTGAAGCTGCCAAAAATGGTTCATTAAAAGAGATTTTTGGAGCAGGAACTGCTGCGGTTGTTAGCGTTATTAAAGGATTCTCTTATCAGGATGTTTATTATGAAATGACTCCTGTTGAAAATTCATACGCTTCTCTTTTAAAAGAAAAACTAACAAATCTTCAAAACAAACTTGCAGAAGACACTTTTGGCTGGACCGTAAAAGTTCAATAGCCTTAAGATTTAATATAAGAACAGACCCGACGACTAATTGTTGTCGGGTTTTCTATTTTATTTTTGCCCTAAAACACATTTAAAATGATGCAAAACCTGGTTTTAAAAAACATTACCAAACACATTTCCCTTGATGAGAATGAAACAGCCTATTTTCTTTCGATTTTGAAGGAAAAAAAATATCCAAAACGAAGTATTATTTTAAAAGAGGGAGAAATTTGCAAAACAATAAATTTTGTACAATCCGGAACTTTAAGGGCATTTTACAGAGATCCGACAGGAAAAGAATCAACTATTATGTTTGCTATCTCTGACTGGTGGATTACAGACATGGCTTGCTTCGTCAATCAACAGCCAGCTATGTTAAACATTGAAGCGATTGAAGACAGCCTTATTTTGCATCTGCAAAAAGAGGATTTGGATGATTTATATTTAAAGATTCCAAAATTTGAGCGTTTTTTCAGAATTATTATGCAAAATGCGTATATAAGAGAACAGTTACGCATTATTCAAAATCTTTCACTTACTGCAGAACAGCGTTACTATATTTTCCTAGAAAAGTATCCTCAAATAGCTAAACAGATCAAACAAAAACAGATAGCTTCCTATTTAGGAATTACACCTGAATTTTTAAGTATGATAAGAGCCCAAAAAAACAAATAGGCGTTTTCTTAAACTACATTATTTTTTTACTCTAATATCTTTACGTGCTTTGTAAAAAATAAAAGATATGCTTATACTTATTGCAGGACCTTATCGTGGCGGGACAAATGATGACCCAAAATTAATTCAACAAAATTTAGACAAATTAGAAGCAGTAGCACTTCCTTTATTCAGAAAAGGACATATGCCTGTAATTGGCGAATGGCTGGCTTTGCCGCTGCTTCATTTGGCTGGCTCCAAACGTATTGGTGACAGCGTTTGGGATGAAATACAATATCCGGTTGCTCATCGGCTTCTTGAAAAATGTGACGCAGTTCTTCGTCTCGAAGGCGAATCAAAAGGAGCTGACAACGATGTAAGAATTGCTAAAGAAAAAGGGCTAAAGGTTTATTATAACCTGGAAGACATTCCAAATGCGGAATAATTAGCACCAAAAAGCAAATCCCTAATAAATTTCAATACTTATTAGGGATTTGTATTTAAAATAATTTCGAAAAATCCGGTTTAAAATAATTAGGCCCTTTCATCACTTTTCCGTCTTCACGGTAAACCGGCTGTCCGTCTGCGCCTAATTTACTCATATTGCTGCGCTGGATTTCATCAAAAACAGCTTCGATTTTATCCTGAAGACCATGTTCGATAATAGTACCGCATAAAA
This sequence comes from Flavobacterium calami, assembly GCF_038290035.1. Lineage (NCBI taxonomy): Bacteria > Pseudomonadati > Bacteroidota > Flavobacteriia > Flavobacteriales > Flavobacteriaceae > Flavobacterium > Flavobacterium calami. Next base: position 146,162 of record NZ_JBBYHS010000011.1, on the reverse strand, counting down.
TATACATCATATCCCCCAAAGCATCGGCTATTTCTACCAAATCATTATTCTGAACCGCTTCAAGGTATTCTTCATTTTCTTCTTTCATTAAATTATAACGAAGGATTTTTTTTGCTTCTCCTAAATCAGCAATCGGAGTTTCGCTATGACCTATCTTAAAAGCTGTATGAAATTCTTTTACAGCATCTATTTGTTTTTTCATTGTTTTTATTGATTAAATGGACTACCAAATTAACAACTATTCGTATTCAATTGTCTAAATTTGCCAAAAATAATTTTTATTATGTTTAGTCAGGGACAATTAATATTTGCAGTTTGTTTTTTTATCGCTTTTGTAATCGTAATGATTTTTGCTTACCGAAAAGATTTAGCATTGCATAAAATTTTTTACAAAGGAAACTATAAGGTTTTAATCGCTTTTCTGCTTTTTATTCTGATTTTGTTTTTAATCAAATTCTTTTTTAAAAGATAAATGAGAAATTTATTTCTATATTTAAAATGTAAATTAAGAAATAAACATACGTTAATCTTTTTTAAATCGTTTTGTTATATTATTCCCTTATGAGCTGTAAAAAATAAAGAAGCATTTTTATTTTTGTTCTTCGTAACACAGGTAATAAATTTATAACTTTACGACACCAAATATCCGCACAATGAAAATCCTTAAATATCTATTTCTTCTACTATTACTAAGTTTTGTTGCTTTAAGCGTTTTTGTAGCCACTCAAAAAGGTCTTTTCACTGTTGAAAGAAGCAAGGTGATCAATTCACCCAGAGCTACTGTATATCACTATGTAAATGATTTTAGGAATTTTGAAGATTTTGAATCCTGGGCGATTGAAGATCCTACGGTAAAAATGTCATTTCCTGAAAAAACATCCGGAAACGGAGCTTCTTTTTCATGGGAAAGCAGTGAAGGAAAAGGAAGCGGAATCACATTGGAAGCAAAAGAAGGAGAAAGCATTCATCAAAAAATAAAATTTGACGGAACTGATTCTGATGTTCACTGGATTTTTAAGGATACACTTAACGGAAAAACGAAAGTTACCTGGAAAGCAAAAGGTGAGATGAGTTTTTTATTTAAAATCTATACGGTTTTAAATGGCGGATCCGATAAAATAATCGGGACAATTTATGAAAAAACACTTGTCAACATTGACAAAAACCTAGATTATGAAACCAAAACTTATGCCGTAAAAGTAAATGGAGTTGTCAGGAAAACAGAGACTTATTATATTAAGCAAACTTTTACAAGTGAAATTCAAAAAGTAAATAAAAACGCAAGGGTTGTAATCCCTAAACTGATTGAATTCAGTAAAACCAATAATCTATATACCAATGGTAAACCTTTTATTATTTACCATAATTATGATACAAAAACCAATTTGGCTAAAATTTCTATTTGTTTACCTATAAATAAAGAAATTTTGACAAGTGCCGGAAGCGATATCTTATCCGGAAAATTAAAAAGTTTTGAAGCAGTAAAAACTACGTTGAGAGGAGATTATTCACACAGCAACGAAGCGATTTCAAAAACAACAGCTTTCATTAACAAGGAAAAACTTGTTCAGGATGTAACCTGGTCGCATCTGGAAATTTTAACTGCAGGCAAACTGGATGTTAAAAGCTCTTCAAAATTAATCACAGAGTTCTACTATCCGTTAGTTCCTAAAGCAAAACCAGTTATTGAGAAACCTGTTTACAAACCTGCTTCTGCCTCAGCTCCTGTTGTTAAAAAACCGGCACAAACTACTCCTCCAACTACAACCCCTGAAGAAGAATCTGAATTTTAAAAAAAAATACCATTTAAGATTAAACCTTTTGTAATAAATTCATTCAAACAAGATAAACAAATAAAACTTGACAGACGAGAAGGAATTTATAGCACAATTATTAAATCCTAAAACGCAGAACAGTGCGTTTCAGACACTCTTGTCAGAATACCAAAAGCCCCTGTATTCCCACATTCGCAACATTGTCCTGAATCACGATGATGCTGACGATGTTTTGCAAAACACCTTTGTAAAGGTATTTCAGTATTTAAAAAATTTTAAAGGAGAAAGCAAACTTTTTTCATGGATGTACCGAATTGCAACCAATGAAGCATTGACTTTTTTAAACCAAAAAGCAAAATTAAACGGCTTAACATCTGAAGCCCTACAAAATAAAACAATTGATAACTTAAAGGCCGACACTTATTTTAATGGCGATGAAATACAAATAAAGCTTCAAAAAGCCATTGCTACTTTGCCTGAAAAACAACAGTTGGTTTTTAAAATGAAATATTTCGAAGAATTAAAATACGAAGAAATCTCGGAAATTCTGGGGACTTCAGTAGGTGCACTGAAGGCTTCTTATCACCATGCGGTAAAAAAAATCGAAATATATGTTACATCAAATTAAACCTTTTGTTATAAAACATATCTTATAGACATTATGAAAGAATTTAAATTAGAAAATACACCAAAAATAAAAACCGGATTTAAAACCCCGGAACATTATTTTGATGACTTTTCGGCAAAAGTTTTGCAACAAATAGAAAAAAAAGAAATAAAGATAATTCCGATTTACAAACGTAAAGAGGTTGTTGCAATGTTTGCTGCCGCTGTAGTTGTTATCACTCTAATGATTCCGATAATAAACACTTATAATAAATCAAAAGAACTTGACGAGGCTACTTTAGAAACGTATTTATCATATCAGTCTAACTTAAATCAGTATGATTTAATCAGGGAACTGGACACAAAAGATATTGAAGAGATTAATCAAAATGTTGTACTCGAGCAGGAAACCTTAGAAGATGTTTTGTCTTCAAATCCGAATATTGAAAATTTAATTTCAGAATAAAATTAAAATAATAAAGAGATGAAAATTAAAATTATACTACCCATATTATTGTTTTTAGTTAGCTTTTCATTTTATGCACAAAATGAAAAAAATGATGAAAAACGAGAAAAAATAAAAGCTTTTAAAGTTTCTTTTTTAACAACAGAATTAGAACTTACTCAAGCTGAAGCAGAGAAATTCTGGCCAATTTACAATGCGTTTGATGACAAACAATATGAACTGCGCCATGAAAAAATGAAAACATACCTGCGTAAAATGAACGATGAGAACGTTAATTCGCTTTCAGAAAAAGAAGCAGCAACGCTATTATCTCAAATAGAAAGCACCGATAAAGAGTTGTATTTTTTAAGAGAAAAATACATGAGTAATCTTAAAAAAGTTCTTTCTGCAAAAAAAATATTGAAGCTTAAAAAATCTGAGGATGATTTCAATAGAAAATTATTGAAACAATACAAAGAAAAAGCTGGCAAAAACTAAGAAATCATAAAGCAAATACCACGCTAAAATGCCCTAAGAGGCAAAATACCACAGAACAACAGCGATAAAACCCCTATATAATAATACTTACTTTATTATTTAGGGGTTTTGTTTTTATTTAAAATTAATTCGGGCTAAAATGTTGTAACCTGCAGCAATTGCTGTGTTTTTATTCAAAAAACGAATGGTGAAAAATTTAGAATTTTCAGACAGCTGTGTCCAACTGACACCACCATCTTTTGAATATTGTACCCCCAAGGCACCCACACAAACCAATTCTTTTGCATTGCTTCCCGGCACATATTGCACACATGAAGCATATCCAAATCCCTGATTTTGGGCAATCAGCTCCCAGGTTTTTCCTCCGTCATTTGTAATAGCTTTATTATCGGAATTTTGTTTAGGAATTTCGTAATCACCTCCAGCTATAAATCCGTGTTTGAGGTCATAAAAATCAGCTGTAAAAATACCTGTCATTTCTTTTCCCTGAACAATCGGCGTACTAAATACTTTCCACGTCTTTCCCTTATCTGCAGAATAAAAAACCCTTGCTTTCTTTCCTCCGGAAACAATCCAGGTATCATTTCCTTTTATTACGATATTAGAATTACTGGCAGCAAAAGCAGCTTCTCCTTTTGCATTTGTAGGTAATTTTTCAGACAAAACTTTTGTCCAGGTTTCTCCTCCGTCTCTCGTAATAATAATTGAAAAAGTATCTTCGGTAGGATCCCCAACAGCAATTCCTTCCCGATCATTCCAGAATTGCATGCTGTCATAAAAAGCTTTCTCATGAACCTCTTTGTAAACTAATTTTACTTTTTTAGTTTTTTTTGAAACCTGATAAAGTAACGCTGGACTTCCAACACTTAATAAATAAATATTCTTTGAATTTTGAGCAATGCTTCTGAATTCTAATTTTAAAGTATCACGATAAATACGCTCTTCAAATTTTTCCTTTTTATCTAAATCGTAATAACCAAAACGTGATTTATCTCCTCCGTACCAAATTTTATTTTTATCAATCAAAATGGCTCTGATACTGATTCTGTCCTGAAACAGCGTATCTATTTGCATTGATACAAAACCATCGTTTATTGTTTTTTTAGTATTGATTTCTAAATCTTTAAAAGAAACCAGAAGAATAAATACACCTAATAATAAAGCTGTTTTTTTCATATTTATAAGAATTGGGTTTTGCTAAAATACAATTAATAATGAAGAATTCTGAAATGCTCTATTTTTTTTCTGGCACAGTAATTGGATATTTCAAAATATCAATTTTTAATAATAATTTGCCATGAAAACCAGACTACTTTTTATAGGGCTTTTGACATTAGGTTTTAGTTCGCTTCAGGCGCAAAACCAAACTACTGTTTACGCAAAAAATTCAGACATAAGTGATAATTTAGATTTAAGAGCAGTTGCTTCAATTTTCGGAGAGTCAGCAAACCTTCAGGATTTTGAACGACGTTTAAACGAACCAAAATATCAAATCTCGAATCTTGATTTGAATAATGATGATCAGGTAGATTATTTACGAGTTATCGAAACTGTAGAAAACAGAACTCACGTTATTGTTATCCAGTCAGTTCTTGATCGTGATGTTTATCAGGATATTGCGACTATCGATGTTGAAAGAGATAACTACAACAAAGTAAGTGTTCAGGTAGTAGGAAACAGTTATTTATACGGAGCTAATTATATTTATGAACCCGTTTATCAGACAACACCTGTTATCTATACCTCTTTTTGGGTTACCAACTATCGCCCTTATTGTTCCACATGGGCATGGAACTTTTATCCAACGTATTATGTAGCGTGGAGACCTTACCCAATTTACAGATATAGAAGCAATATCAATATTTGTATTAATGTAAACAATCATTACAACTATGTAAATTACAGAAGAAGTTACAGAGCCCCGGTAATATACGAAACAAGACGTTGCTACGGTTACGAAAGACAGCATCCTAATTATAGTTTTTCTCAAAGACACGCAAATATTCACAACCGATATGAGTTGGACCAAAGACGTGTAGCAAGCAGGGATTATAACAGAAACCAGAATGTTTACAATAATAACAGATCAAATTCTGGAAGAGTTTATGCTGAAAACAGATCATCTAACAGAAACTATAATGAAAGCAGAAATATGTCTGACCGAAACTACAACTCAAACAGAGAAATTTCCGGAAGAAATAATGGAGGCGCAGTAAACAACCCTGTAAGAGTTGAAAACAATACTCCGAGATATGAATCCAGAGGTAATTCTAATGAAAACAGAAACAGACCTGAAAGAAATTTCAACACAAACAGAATGACTTCAGGAAGAGACAATTCTGCAACAGTTAATAGCCCGGTAAGAACAGAAAACAATTCAAGAAACGAATCCAGAGGAAATTCTAATGAATCTAGAATGAATTCTTCAAGAGGAAACTCAGAAAACAGAGGAGCATCAAGACAAAGAACAGAATCTTCAGGAAGTTATGCACAAAGCAGACCCTCTTTTGAAAACAGATCAGCAAGACCACAAGCTTCGCAACGTTCTGAATCGCCAAGAGGAAATCAGGAGTCAAGAGGCGGAGGTAATTCCCAAAGAGAAAATACTTCTGAATCAAGAGGCGGAGGAAGAAGAATTTAATCTGAAAAATAAGTTTTATATCAAAAAGAGCACAATCTAACGATTGTGTTTTTTTTTGTTCTTTTTAATCATAATTGATCTCTAATTTGTTTTAAAACAGTAAATTTGCAACCGTCTTTTATAAAATTTACATGAGCGCAGCGCATAAAAACTTACACAGTAAGTTGTCTATTGGAGGTTTATTAATCACATTAGGAATTATTTATGGAGATATTGGCACATCTCCGTTGTATGTAATGAAGGCCATTCTTGGCGGTCACACAATTGATGCTGATATTGTTTTAGGAGGTATTTCCTGCGTTTTCTGGACTCTGACACTTCAAACAACTATTAAATATGTACTTATCACCTTAAGTGCTGACAATCATGGAGAGGGAGGTATTTTTGCCTTATATGCTCTGGTAAAAAAAACCAAAATAAAATGGCTTATTGTACCAGCCATTATTGGAGGAAGTGCTTTATTAGCCGACGGAATCATAACACCGCCCATTTCGGTTTCATCAGCTGTAGAAGGAATAAAAACGTATTATCCGGAAATTAATACAATACCTATTGTAATCGGAATTTTGTTTGTTTTGTTTACAATTCAGCAATTTGGAACTAAATTAGTTGGAAAGTTTTTTGCACCTATGATGCTTATCTGGTTTGCAATGCTGGGAACCTTGGGAGTTATTCAGATTTTGGAGCATCCTGAAGTTTTCAAAGCGATTAATCCATATTATGCCTATCACCTGCTATCTATTCATCCTGATGGTTTTTTTGTACTTGGTTTTGTATTTTTATGTACAACCGGAGCAGAAGCATTGTACTCAGACATGGGACATTGTGGAAGAAAAAACATCAGAATCAGCTGGATTTTTGTAAAACTAACTTTGGTCTTAAACTACTTTGGTCAGGCAGCTTACTTAACACATCATGAAGGCGCTACTTTGCAACAATTAGGAGGTGAAAATGGTAATCCATTTTACTTAATTATGCCTCACTGGTTTCTTCCTTTCGGAATTATTGTGGCTACACTTGCAGCAGTAATTGCCTCTCAGGCACTCATCAGTGGTTCGTTTACTCTAATAAATGAGGCAATGCGACTGAATTTCTGGCCAAAAGTACGAATCAAATATCCTACAGAAGTAAAAGGTCAATTATATATTCCGTCTATTAACTGGCTGTTGTTTTTTGGTTGTGTCGGAATCGTTCTGCACTTCGAGGAATCTAGCAATATGGAACATGCTTATGGTCTGGCAATTGTATTATGTATGATTATGACTACGATTTTGCTAAATTATTACCTGATTATGAAAAGGGTAAAATTGTATTTTATGGTTCCCCTGATTACAATTTATCTGGTAATTGAAGGCTGTTTTCTACTTGCTAATATTACAAAATTTGCCGAAGGCGGTTATGTAACTTTAATCATCGCAATTATGCTGATTTCAGTAATGACAGTTTGGTATGTGGCTAAGAAAATCAATAAAAGCTACACCCAGATTGTTAAAATTGATGATTACAAGAAAGTATTAATGGAACTAAGTGAAGATTTATCGATTCCAAAATATGCTACACATTTAGTTTACATGACCAATGCAAACCGCGTTGATGAGTTAGAGCAAAAAGTAATATATTCGATCTTACAAAAGCGTCCAAAGAGAGCAGACATTTATTGGTTTGTTCACGTAAATATTTTAACTGAACCTTATAAAACACAATATAAAGTAACAGAAATTGTCAAAGATGATATTTACAGAATTGATTTTAATTTAGGATTTAGAGAGCCTACAAAAATCAATTTGATGTTTAGGGAAGTTATCAGGGATATGGTAAAAAATGGAGAAGTTGACATTACCAGCCGTTACGAATCATTAAATAAAAATAATATAGTTGGAGATTTCAAATTTGTATTATCTGAGAAATTCCTCTCTAATGATTCTGATTTATTATGGCATGAAAAAATAATTATGAACTCCTACTTTTTAATCAAAAAATTAAGTTTGTCTGAAGAAAGTGCTTTTGGCTTAGACAGCAGTTCAGTAAAAATAGAAAAATTCCCGATGGTACTTCACGCTCCGGAGAATATTGGCTTAACAAGAATCATAAAATAAATCGTCCCTTTAAAAAGGAATTCAAAAAACACTCTTTTATACTTTATCAGAGTGTTTTTTCTTTTTTATCGAAAGTTAAAATAACAATCAAAATTTTAAATTTAACTTTCAATCAATTAATAGTACCTTTGCAACTCAAATAATTAAAATGAGATTACACAGAAATTTAGTTTATACTACCATCGATTCTTTGAATGCAATTTTCAATGAAGGAGAATATGCAGATAAAGTGGTAGCCAGAGCATTAAAAAAAGACAAACGTTGGGGAAGTTCTGACAGGAAGTTTGTTGCTGAAACGATATACGAAATTGTTCGCTGGAAACGATTATATGCTGAAATTGCCGAAGTTAAAGAACCTTACGACAGAGATAATTTGTGGAGAATGTTTGCGGTTTGGGCAGTTTTAAGAGGATATCCTATTCCGGACTGGAGACAACTGGAAGGTACTCCGGAAAGAAAAATAAAAGGACGTTTTGACGAGCTTTCAAAAGTTAGGGCTTTAAAAGAATCTATCCCGGACTGGATGGATGAACTAGGAGTGAAAGAATTAGGTGAAAAAGTCTGGTCAAAAGAAATCACAGCCCAAAACCAGCCAGCAAAAGTTATTTTAAGAACTAATACCCTTAAAGGAACCAAAGAAAGCCTTAGAAATACATTGATGGATTTGAATATTGAAACAGAATATTTAAAAGATCAGCCTGAAGCTTTGGTTTTGAAAGAAAGAGCGAATGTATTTTTGACTGACGCTTTTAAACAAGGACTTTTTGAGGTACAGGATGCAAACTCACAACTGGTTGCCGGTTTTCTCGATGTGAAACCTGGTATGCGTGTTGTAGATACATGTGCAGGTGCAGGAGGTAAAACATTGCATATTGCTTCTTTAATGGAGAATAAAGGACAATTGATTGCAATGGATTTGTACGAAAGTAAACTGAAACAATTAAAATTAAGAGCCAAAAGAAACGGTGCTTTTAATATCGAATACCGCATTATAGACACTACAAAAGTAATCAAAAAGCTTCATGAAAAAGCAGATCGTGTTTTGATTGATGCCCCTTGCAGCGGATTGGGAGTTTTAAAAAGAAATCCTGATTCTAAATGGAAACTGCAACCAGAATTTATCGATAACATCCGTAAAGTTCAGTCTGAGGTTTTAGAAAGTTATTCTAAAATCGTTAAACCTGGCGGAAAATTAGTTTACGCAACATGTTCTGTATTGCCTTCTGAAAATCAGGAGCAGGTAGAAAAATTCCTAAAAACTGAAATCGGAAAACAATTTACTTTTATAGAAGACCGTAAATTACTGGCTTCAGAATCAGGCTTTGACGGTTTTTACATGGCTTTATTGGAGCGTAAAAAATAAAAGCGAATTAATATATAATTCCGGACTCCAGCTTTTGCAAGAGTCCGGAATCAAAAAAATTGTTTATTCTGTACAATCAACTTTTATTAGTGTATTTTTTGCATCAAATTTCAACGCTTTTTTATCTTTAAAACTTACCTTATCATTAGCTACAGCGGTTTCCCCATAACCTTCAATAAAAGTTCCGTCTTTTTGCAGAAAAGCAACCTCCCTTACCGAAGAAACACCTTCTGAAATAAAAGTATAATCGGCAATCAGGGTGTCTCCTTTCATATTACCTATCAAAGTTCCTTCGTTTTTATCTTTTCCGTATAAATCATAACTCAGTTTACCGTTTACTTCCTGATGTGAGTTTACATTAAAACTCAATTTTATAATGCTTTTATTTGCTGTTGAAACATAACACTGATCTCCGGCAGGCTCAATAATTTCAGCTTCTTTTGGAGGATTTGGAGTTATTTGCGGTGGTGGCAGAGTTGTCTCTTTTTTACATGAAATAAAAAAAACTGCCATGATAATTATTATTGCTGATACTTTTTTCATAATTATTTTTTTTACTGATTAGTATCTTAAAATTAATTTAAATAAAAAAAATCCACTCGCATAACGAATGGATTTTTTTATATAATTCCCACGTGACAATATGTTCATTACGAAACGTCTACTGTGGTACGCTCTGCAATTTCTTTGTATGTTCCATTAACTAATTTCTCGCGGATAGCTTCGAAAGCTGTTAATGTTTCCTCAATATCAGCCAAAGTATGAGAAGCCGTAGGAATCATTCTTAATAAAATAATTCCTTTTGGAATAACCGGATAAACCACAATAGAAAGGAAAATACCATAGTTTTCTCTTAAATCGTTTACCATTACCATTGCTTCAGGAATACTTCCTTCTAAGTAAACTGGTGTAATACAAGTATTTGTATCTCCAATATTAAATCCTTTTTCTTTAAGACCGCTTTGCAATGCATTTACGTTTTCCCAAAGTTTATCTTTAATTGCAGAAGATTTACGTAGTAATTCTAAACGTTTCAATGAACCGATTGTCTGAATCATTGGTAAAGCTTTGGCAAACATTTGAGAACGCAAATTGTATTTCAAATAATCGATAACTGTTTTGTCAGCTGCTACGAAAGCACCGATATTCGCCATAGATTTTGCAAAAGTAGAGAAATACACATCAATTCCGTCCTGAACTCCCTGCTCCTCACCTGCTCCGGCACCAGTTTTACCAAGTGTACCAAAACCATGTGCATCATCTACCAATAAACGGAAATTGTATTTTTCTTTAAAAGCAACGATTTCTTTTAATTTTCCCTGTTGTCCGCGCATTCCAAAAACTCCTTCGGTAATGAATAAAATACCTCCGCCTGTTTCTTCAGCCATTTTTGTAGCACGCTGCAGGTTTTTCTCCATACTCTCCAAATCATTGTGTTTGTATGTAAAACGTTTACCCATGTGTAAACGAACACCATCAATGATACAAGCATGTGAATCTACGTCGTAAACAATGATATCATTTTTAGTAACCAAAGCATCAATAATCGATACCATTCCCTGGTAACCAAAGTTTAATAAATAAGCAGATTCTTTCATTACGAATTCTGCCAATTCATTCTCTAATTGTTCGTGATACTTAGTGTGTCCAGACATCATACGAGCCCCCATCGGATAAGCAGCACCAAACTGAATTGCTGCGTCTGTATCTGCCTGACGAACTTCCGGATGATTTGCTAAACCTAAATAATCATTTAAACTCCAGTTTAGGATATCTTTTCCGTGAAATTTCATTCTTGGACCTAATTCACCTTCTAATTTTGGAAAAACATAATATCCTTCTGCCTGAGAAGCCCATTTTCCTAAAGGTCCTTTATTGTCCTGAATTCTTTCGAATAAATCTTTTACCATAATATAATATGTCGTAATAATTTTAACTTAAATCAGCGAGCAAAAATAATCATTATTATTCTAAAATTCAGAGAGTCATTTATTTTTATTGAAAAATACTCAGGATAATCTATTTAACAAGACTAAACCTGAAGTAATTCATAAAAAAACGAATATACAATTACAATAAAAAAGAATTTACCCTCCAAATTAATAAGCCGATCACATTTCTTTATTGCCAATAGACGCACCAATTAGAGCCAAACCAAGAACCAGAAGAATGCTAAAAATCGAAATACTGTAAAAATATCCTGATAAACTTCCTTTTCCAAAAAAGAAAAACCATCCCTGAAAAAACAACAAAACTTCTGTCAAAATATATCCTGAGGTAAAACACTTCACTCCTATTTTTAATGTCGAAGAATTAGCAGAAAGCATTTTATTCTGCAGTAAAATTCCAAATAAAAATCCTGTTATGATTCCTAAAGTTGTTAAATGAATAAATCCAATTACAAAATTTCTGATTTGATGGAAAACTTCAGCTAAATTTGGAAAAATAGTCAGCAATTGAATTCCGACTTTCAAAAACAAAGAACACAATGCCAAACCATACACTATTTTAGTGGTTTGCTCTAAAGAGTTTTTAAAATGATGAATTTGCGGTTTAAGCATTTTATAGAAATAAACAAAAGCACCTAATTGAATTAAAACTCCTAAACCATTGATATAACTCAAAATATCATTTTCGATGAACCAGCGAACTGGAAAACAAACTGTTAAAAACGTAGAAATAATAATCGAAAAGTAAAACTTCTTAAACTTTACCTCATCAATTTTATTTTGAAATTGTTTTAAAAACAAAGCCAAAATCGCCAAAATAAACCATCCATTAAACTGAAAATGAAGAAAAAACTGAATCGCAATCTGATAAAAAGCACTTTGTTTTCCTAACGTGCTAACAGCGGATCCGAGACACCAAACTCCGAATGTTGATAAAATCATAAACAGAATCGAAAGCAACAACAGTCTTTGTGATGGCGATTTATCTTTGGCACAATCTTTCCAAACCAAACGGCAAAAAACATAGCTCAGCAAAATATGCATCGTTGAGAAAATAATCGAAAACAAAGCATATCCCTGAACCGGAAAAGCAATCATCATTCCGATTACTGAAAACTCTGTCAGCCAAAATAATCGGTTATAAATGGGTTTCTGACTTTTTTCTTTCGGAATAAAAAAATGAACCACCAAAACATAAACGATCAAATAAACCCAGCCTAACATGGCAACATGCGAATGTGCGTGAAGCAGAAAAATGTAGTTTAAAAAACCTAAGGGAAAGAGATACATAAAGCGCATTAATAATCCGAAAACGCAAGCCATCAGAAAATTAAAAAAACAGCAAAGTATCCACGCTTTTTGAGAATTCATATTATAACTTGTAAAGACATTAAATAGTTAAACCATATAAATAATATAAGAAATTATAAGGTTTGCTAAAATGAACTTATATTCCTTATTATGGTTTAAAAACAAAACACCGATAATTATCATTTTAGAAGATTATTACCGATGTTTTCAAACTATTAAAATTAACCTTTTATACTACCTCAACAAAGTCTTTTTCTAAAATCACTGCTTTTGGAAATAAAATATTGTTTTCCAAATGAATGTGTTTGTGTAAATCTGCCTCAAACTCTTTCAGCATCGCAAAAGTCACTCTGTAAGTTGTACAAGCATCTGCTGGTGGAGTATAATTATCTGTCAACGCAGCAATTTCTCTAAAACGCTCACCTTCATTATCGTGTTCGTGCATCATCATCGCAATCGGATTTGAAACAGTTCCGAAAGAGGGCTGAGATAAAATTCCATCAGATTCTTTGGTTTTCACCATTCGTTTTATAAATGGAAATAAAACCAGCTCTTCCTTTTTCATGTGCTGAGATAATTCACCCGCACAGCCAATAAACAATTCTTTTATTTTAAATAATTCCGGATGATGTGCACCGTGCACTTTGCATAATTTATCTAAAAACGGAAGCAAAACGTTTGTTTTTTCTTCCACATAACGGTGGTGTGTTTTCTCAATATAATCTGCCAATAAATCCAAAGGCCATGAATTGAAATCGATCGTTCCGCTGTTTTCTGATTGCACAACTTGCAATACATTTTCTAATAAAGTATCCACATCAATATTTTGTTTTTCGCAAACTTCAGTTACTGTTCGGTTTCCTTTACAGCAAAAATCTATTCTATATTTTGAAAAAACTGCAGCTGTTCTAAAGTCTTCAGCTACAAACGATCCTATTGTTTTGTTTTTTAAATTTTCCATGATAATCAATTTATATTTTTTGTGTTTTTATTTTTTGTTTTTAATGTCAGTTCAAATACAAACCAGGCCATTGTAATAAATCCGATTCCGAAAATTGAATCTCCAATAGCACGAAGCCATTTTAGCGTAATCATTGTTGGCTGCTGCATTAATTCTGATGAACGAGCGTACCACATTCCGTGATTGATGCTCTCAATTGCCTGCCAAACTCCAATTGGTAATAAGCTCAGAATTGCCATTAGGAATAAACCAATATTTAAAGACCAGAAAGTGATTTTGAGTAGTTTGGTATTCCATTTAACATCTCGATATAAACTTCTCAATACAAAAAGAACCAAACCAATTCCTAACATTCCGTACACTCCAAACAATGCAGTATGTCCGTGCAAAGGTGTTGTATTTAAACCTTGTACATAATACAATGCGATTGGCGGATTAATAATGAATCCGAAGATTCCGGCTCCAAGGAAATTCCAAAACGCTACAGAAATCATAAAGTAAATTGGCCATTTGTAATCGGCAATCCATTGTGTTGATTTTGAGATTTTATAGTTTTGATACGCTTCAAAACCTATTAAAGTCAGCGGAACCACTTCTAAAGCACTGAATGTTGCTCCTAAAGCCATTATTGCCGTTGGTGTTCCAGAGAAATACAAGTGGTGGAATGTTCCTAAAATTCCTCCTGACATGAAAATGATCGTAGCAAAAAGCACATTCAAAGTCGCGGTTTTCGTTTTCAATAATCCCAAACGAACAAACAAGAAGGCAATTACAACAGTTGCAAAGACTTCAAAGAAACCTTCAACCCAAAGGTGAACTACCCACCATCTCCAATATTCGGCAATTGTTAAATTCGTTTGTCTTCCCCACATTAATCCTGCTCCGTAAAACATCGCAATTGCAGTACAAGAAACTAAGAACAAAATGATTAAGTTTTTTTCTTCTGTTTTTTTCCTTAAAACCGGAAGCAACGGACGAATCATTAAAGCCAGCCATAAAAACAGTCCTACTAAAAGGAAAATCTGCCAAAAACGACCTAAATCAACATATTCATAACCCTGATGTCCGAACCAGAAATTTTGAACTAAATTTAATTTCTGCATTACACCAAACCATTGTCCAGCCATAGAACCTAAAACAATAATCAAAAGCGCAATAAACAGGAAGTTGATTCCAAAACACTGAAATTTAGGATCTTTCCCAGAAACTGCCGGAGCAATATACAAACCTGTTGCCAGCCAGGCCGTTGCAATCCAGAAAATAGCCAATTGCGTATGCCATGTACGCGTTACGGCGTAAGGTAAAATCTGATCGATTGGAATTCCGTAAAGTCCGTTTCCTTCAACTCCATAATGCGCTGTAATAATTCCGAAAACCATTTGTAAAACCATCAGCAGACTTACAATCCAGAAATATTTGGTTACCAATCCCATAGATTTCGTTTTGCCCTGCTTGATTAGCGGATCTTCTTTTGGAAGCGGAAATTCTTCTTCTTCACCAGATTTGGCGTGATAGAAAACCAATATTCCTACACTCAAAATCAGCAGAATAATACTTACTCCAGACCAAGCCAAAAGTTCTGTAGTCGCATTATTTCCAACCAATTCATCGGACGGCCAATTATGAGTGTATGAAATATCAGCATCCGGACGATTGGTTACAGTTGCCCAGGTTGCCCAGAAGAAAAAGGCGTTCATTTTATGCATTTTCTCTACATCCTTAATAGAATTTTTTGGAATGGCATATTCTTCTCTCAGTTTATCGAATTTCGGATCATTCGTAAAAAGACCTTTATAATATTCGCTTAAATATTCAATCGCAGCCAAACGGTTTTCAGAAATCGTCAAAATACCAGTATCAGCATTGTAACGATTGGTTCTCACATCTTTCTGAAGACGAATTTGCAAAGCTGATTTTTTTTCAGCATCTAATTCTTCATACTTTTTATTGAATTCTTTTTGAGCATAAATATCCAGTATAAAAACAGCTTCTCGGTGTAGCCAGTCTGCAGTCCAGTCTGGTGCCACATAAGCGCCGTGTCCCCAGATAGATCCCACTTCCTGACCACCCATACTTTGCCAGATATTTTGTCCGTCTTTAATTTCGCTTTCGCTAAAAACAACTTTTCCGGAATCGGTTACAATTTCTTTCGGAACCGGCGGTGCCTGCTGATAGATTTCATAACCGTAATATCCCAGCACGGCAAATGAAATACTCATTACCAGTGCGAAAACAATCCACAATTTTTTTTCTCTTTTCATCTTTTTTTAATTCAATAAAAGATAATTTTATCCTTTATTAGATTTTAAAAAAACTCCAAATCTATTTACAGTATTTTGGAGTTGTTACTATTTACTCAACAATTAATACACCTTTCATCATGGCTACGTGACCAGGAAAAGAGCAGATAAATGGATAAGAGCCTTTTTTATCAATTGTAAACTCGATTGTATCTTCTTCTCCACCTCCCAATAATTTGGTATGAGCGACAATGGAAGCTTTTTCGGATTCCGGAATATAATCTGTTGCCTGAGCTTCATTAGCTTTCAAAGCAAAAGCAGACTGATCTGTTCCTTCCTGAAGTATTACTAAATTGTGTCCCATTGATTCCTTCGGAATTTTACCAACGTGTTTCAAAGTCAGTTTAATTGGTTTTCCGGCAACAGCTTTCAATTCGTTTGTACTAAATTGCATCTGATCATTTCCTTCAATAAGCAAAATATTTTCTTCAGCTGCAGGAGGCTGTACCCCTTCTGTTGATGGTTCTGCCACTTCTGTTGATTCTTCTGTCGGAGCAGTTTCTTTTTTGCCACAAGAAGTTATGGTTAAAAATCCCATTAGGATCAATAGTGAAATTTTGGTTTTAGTTCTCATTTTTAAAGTATTTATTAAATGTTAATCGTTTATATTCAGTGTTTTTAAAAAGAAATCACCCGATTTTACTCCAGATGCCAGCTGCTCTAAAGTCGTTTTTGTCAGCATTTCCAAAAGAAGTCCTCTTATTTTTTTAAACTCATGATGTACCGGACACGGATGATCTTCGGAACATTCTTTTAGTCCGATACCACAGCCCTTGTAAATTTTATCACCATCAATTGCATCAACTATCTGAATCAGCTTAATTGATTTTACAGCTTCATCGGAAACTTCGAAACCTCCTCCTACTCCTTTTGCCGAATGAATGATTCCGTTTTTAGTCAGGATCTGCATTATTTTCGCTGTAAAAGGTTCAGGAGAATCAATTTCCTTCGCCACATCTTTAATTCCGACCCTGATTCCTTTAGAAGAATTGGTTGCAATAAAAATAGATGCCCTGATTCCGTACTCACACGCTTTTGAAAACATACCTTTAGTGATTTAATTCCTTACAAAGATAAAGAGGTTTTTAATAAAAGACAAATTTATCTTTAATTAATTTTAGTGAAGTGAAATTTATTTATAAACAAAATAATTAATCCTCCTGAAAACACTTATTCAACCTTAAACACGAATAAAAACCAATTTTAATTTTAACTTTGATAGTAATTTAAACTTAATACTATCAAAAATGGCTTTGAGCACTTCAAAAGAATTAAAACTGGCCGTTCTTATCGACGCTGATAATGTTCCCTACAGCAATGTAAAAGGCATGATGGAAGAAATTGCAAAGCTTGGAACTCCTACTACAAAAAGAATTTATGCCGACTGGACCAAACCGAATTCAAACGGATGGAAGGCTGTTTTACTGGAACATGCTATTACTCCTATCCAGCAATACAGCTACACGGTTGGAAAAAATTCTTCAGATTCAGCTCTGATTATTGATGCTATGGATTTGCTCTATTCAGGCAAATTAGACGGCTTTTGTATCGTCTCGAGTGACAGTGATTTTACGCGATTGGCCATTCGTCTCAGAGAATCAGGCATGAAGGTAATTGGTATTGGAGAAAAGAAAACACCAAATTCGTTTATTGTTGCCTGCGACAGATTCATTTATATCGAAGTGCTGGATGGTGCAACTCAGAAGAAAAAACCAAAAACAATTGCGGCTGACACCAAGAAGCCTGTTGAAAAACCGACTGAAAAAGCGCTTCATAAAGTAGACAAACAAACTATCGAATTGATTGAAGCCACAATAGAAGATATTGAAGATGATGATGGCTGGGCGTTTCTTGGTGATGTTGGAAATTTAATTGTAAAGAAAAAACCCGAATTTGACCCACGAAATTATGGTTTTTCTAAACTTACCCCAATGCTGAAATCACTTACCAATATTCTCGAAATAGACGAAAGAGAGTCTGACAAAAAAGGAATCAAACACGTTTACGTCCGGTTGCGATTCAATTAATTCAAATTATTACATTTTTTAAAGTTTTATAAACATGAGAAAAAAATTCTTTATCTACGGCTTCTTATTGTTTCTAATTGTTGCAGCCATTTATTATTATTTCAAACTTGGCTTTTTATTATTGATTGTCCTTCCTGTTTTATTGGTTATCGGAATTTTTAACTCAGTGCAGAAAAAACATGCCATTTTAAGAAATTTCCCTGTTCTGGGCTATTTCAGATATTTATTTGAGATGATTGCACCCGAAATTCAGCAGTATTTTATCGAAAGATCTACAGACGGAAAACCGTTCTCCAGAAATCAGCGCTCATTGGTTTATCAAAGAGCCAAAAATATTGATTCAAGTACACCTTTTGGAACGCAGCAAAACTTAAATACAGAGAGTTATGAAGGAATAAAACATTCCATTTTCCCTGCAAAAGTCAACGAAGAATTACCTCGTGTTTTAGTTGGCGGAAAAGACTGTAAACAACCTTATTCAGCTTCCTTATTTAATGTTTCGGCAATGAGTTTTGGTTCACTGAGTGAACATGCGGTTCGTGCCATAAACATCGGTGCTCAAAAAGGAAATTTCTATCAAAATACGGGAGAAGGCGGTTTAACCGAATTTCACCTGGCAGGCGGAGGCGATATTACCTGGCAGATTGGTACCGGTTATTTTGGATGTCGTGATGCAGAAGGGAATTTCAGTCCTGAAAAATTCTCAGAAAAAGCCAATCTTCCTAACGTTAAAATGATTGAAATCAAACTTTCGCAAGGTGCAAAACCAGGTCATGGTGGTGTATTACCTGCTGCAAAAAACACCGAACAAATTGCAAAAATCCGAGGTGTAGTTCCTCATACCATGATCCTTTCTCCTCCTGGTCATCATGCTTTTTCTGATGCAAAAGGCCTGATTCATTTCATTAAACAGCTACGTGATTTATCAAATGGAAAACCAATCGGATTCAAATTATGTATCGGAAACACCGCGGAGTTTGAAGCTATCTGCCACGAAATGATCGCAGAAGATATTTATCCTGATTTTATTACCGTTGACGGTGCCGAAGGCGGAACCGGTGCTGCTCCGTTGGAATTTGCTGATGGTGTCGGAATGCCTTTTGAACCGGCTTTAATTTTTGTAAATAAAACTTTGATCGGATTAAATATTCGTGACAAAATACGCATTATAGGAAGCGGAAAAATTATATCCGGATATTCTATTCTGCATGCAATAGCCTTAGGTGCGGATATGTGCAACAGCGCAAGAGGATTTATGTTTTCACTGGGATGCATTCAGGCATTACGTTGTCATAATAACGAATGTCCAACCGGAGTAGCTACTCAGAATAAAATGCTGATGAAAGGTTTGGTGGTTACCGATAAATCAGAACGCGTGTACCATTTTCATAAAAACACACTTCATTCGGCTAATGAACTTTTGGCTGCTGCCGGAAAAACCTCTTTTGCAGATGTCGACATTAATATATTCATGAGAGGTGATGAATTTAGCAGCCTTTCCGAATTATATTTCCCGGATAATCTAACCAATGTTACTAAGCGAAATTAAATACAAAAGCCTCTTTGTTCGGTTACAAAGAGGCTTTATTTTATATTAGGCTGTCCAAAATACTAAACTAAAGCTTGGCGGTTACTTTTTTTTCTGCACCGCCTGAACCTGTTAACGCAGCCAATTCTTCCTGACCAACTAATTTTTGTGCAATAATGGAATTATTATAAGCCAGAAAATAAACATCAAACTTAACCCCTTCTTCAATTAATTCTCTGGAAATCTGATTGTTTTCAATCATCCCTTTCAATAAATCCGGAAATGACTCACTATAAGTTAATTTATTTTCATCAGTTTCTTCTAAATTTGTTTCAATTCTAATCTCAATTTTATTATCATTTAAAAATGCTTTAGCACTGGTACTGGTAATACTTGGTCCTTTTATAGAACTCGAAGTATTGTAGGTTACTACGTGTTCCTGAATTTTTTGCTTGGTGTTTTTACAGCTTACCAACATCAATGCAACAATAAAAGCAAATGCGATTTGAGTAATTTTAATCATAATTTTCTACGTTTTAAGTTAATTTTATTCGATATTAACTCAAACATAATAAAAAATTAACACAAAAACAACATTTTAAAAAATTAAAAAACCTTCAACCCTTTAATAGTAAGATCGTTATATTCTGAATGATTGCAAGGCATAGATAAATCAAAAAAAGTCTCAATAATCGAAATTAATGAGACTTTTTAATATATAAGAATTGACCTATGGAAATTGAAAAAAATTTGATTGATTATTTTAAATATTGAAGCGATTCCTTTGTGAGCACTTCCTTACCTAAAACAGTATTATCATCAGCTAAATAATAAAGGTGAAATTCTACTCCTTCTTCTATTAATTCTGTCGGAATCTGTTCTTTTTTAATCATGGATTGTCTCATTCTTGCAAAGGCAACAGCAGTAGCAACTTTCTTGCTCTCGTTTTGTTTTAAATTAGTTTCAAAACGCAATTCTATTTTGCTATCATTAATATAACCTCTTGCTGTAGTAAGCGTTACATTTTCGGCTCTAAAACCCGGAGCGATAGTTTCGTTGTACGTAACAACATACTCCTGAAGTTTTTGTTTGGTATTTTTACAGCTTATCAGCAACATTACAACAAAAAGAGTAAAGGCGACTTTGGATATTTTGTTAATCATAACTTTTGGTTTAATGCTATATTTCAATTTTTATTACAATTTTATTGAGCATTCCGTCTGTAATCATTGGCGCATGCACATCCTCAGGAAAAAGAATTACAAACTGATTTTCTTTGAGCTGAAAAAACATATCCGGTGCATCGCTAAAAAAACGTACATCTTTTTCATCATTATAACTCCCATTTGGAATTTTGCAATTTGCTCTCGGTTTCCATGCAAAAGTTTCTGTTTCACTGATACAAAACTGAATATCAATATTTTTATCATGACATTCAAAAGTCGTTAAGCTTTCTTCAACCGTTTTTCCTTTTCCTTTAAAACCAAAAAACTTCACTCCTTCTGTTTCATGTTTAAAATCGTCCGGAAGGTTTTGTACATCATTATTGCGTAAATAATCAAAAGCTTTTTTAAAAGATGGGTGCAAAACTTCATATTTCGCTGCATTCTCTAATGAATCTATAATCATAATTCTATTGTTAATTTGAGTTGATTTTTTTAGTAAAAATAAGATTTAATTTATTTCAATCTCTATAAATTATCTGATTTAGCAAATCCATTACAAGTTCTTTGTAACTTTGTTTATCATTAATTTTCTTAGAACAAGTAAATATCCTCATTGAAAAATCTCAGAATTCGTTATTTCATCGTATTGATTATTATTATTTTTCTTGGAATCATTTCACGAAAAATTGATTTTATCCCTTTATGTTTTGGAGATTTTCTCTATGCGGTTATGATTTATATTTTGGTAAGATTCGTTCTGATTCAGCATAAACCAATTCAAGCTGCAATTCTTTCATTACTTATTTGTTACAGCATTGAATTATTCCAGCTTTATCAGGCAGACTGGATTATTGTTCTTCGAAAAACACTTTTTGGAAGATATGTTTTGGGACAGGGTTTTTTATGGACAGATCTTGTTGCTTATTTGTTTGGCGTTGCTTTCGCCTTTATTACTGAAAGAATTATTTTAAAAAAACTACTCATATGAAACTCGTTTTCGCATCAAACAACAAAAATAAAATCAAAGAAATCCAGAGTATTTTAAACGGATCCATACAAATATTAAGTCTGGAAGAAATTGGCTGCCACGAAGAAATTCCCGAAACCGCAGATACTATTGAAGGAAATGCTGTTTTAAAAGCCAATTATGTAACTGAAAATTACGGTTACGATTGTTTTGCAGATGATACCGGCTTAGAAGTTACTGCTTTAAACGGAGCCCCAGGCGTTTACTCTGCAAGATATGCCGGAGAACAGAAAGATGCGAATGACAATATGAATAAACTTTTGGAGGTTTTAAAAGATAAAACCGACAGAAGTGCCCAGTTCAAAACCGTTATTGCATTAAATCTAAATGGTTCACAGCATTTATTTACCGGAATTGCCAAAGGAAATATTACTTTGGATAAAACCGGAAATCATGGTTTTGGATACGATCCGGTTTTTCAGCCAGAAAATTATACTGTAACTTTTGCCGAATTGCCTTCAGAAGTAAAAAACAAAATCAGTCATCGTGCAAAAGCAACACAGCAACTAATTGATTTTCTGAATTCCATCAAATAATTGTTTAAAATACAACATTTTAAGGGGTTAAATTGATATTATCAGACGTAAAATTATTCCTTTAATCATCAAATTGATTTTACAATAAACATAACTTTTTGATTATCAAATCATAACAAATACATAATTCTTAAAAATGCATTAGTTTATCTGAAATATTAACAGTAATTTTGCACCCTATTTTAAAAATACATATGAATAAATTTGAACAATTAGGATTGAATGAATCGTTACTGAAGGCGATTTTAGATCTAGGATTTGAGAATCCGTCGGAAGTACAGGAGAAAGCGATTCCCCTATTATTGGAAAAAGATACAGATATGGTTGCGTTGGCTCAGACAGGGACAGGGAAAACGGCAGCTTTCGGTTTTCCGCTAATCCAAAAAATTGATGCTGACAACAGAAATACACAGGCATTAGTTTTATCGCCAACAAGGGAGCTTTGTTTACAGATTACCAACGAACTTAAAAACTACTCAAAATACGAAAAAGGTATTAATGTGGTAGCAGTTTACGGAGGAGCTAGTATTACTGAGCAGGCAAGAGAAATAAAGAGAGGTGCACAAATTATTGTGGCTACTCCAGGGAGAATGCAAGACATGATTAACAGAGGTCTGGTTAACATTAAAAACATAGATTACTGTGTTCTTGACGAGGCTGACGAAATGTTAAACATGGGATTTTATGAGGATATCGTATCTATTTTATCAGATACTCCGGACGAAAAAAGCACATGGTTGTTCTCTGCAACTATGCCGCAGGAAGTTGCCAGAATTGCAAAACAATTCATGAGCGAGCCTTTGGAAATTACTGTAGGTACTAAAAACTCAGGATCTGCAACAGTTTCTCACGAATTTTACTTAGTTAACGCACGTGACCGTTACGAGGCTTTGAAACGTTTAGCTGATGCTAATCCGGATATTTTTTCTGTAGTTTTCTGTCGTACAAAAAGAGACACACAAGCTATTGCCGAAAAATTAATTGAAGACGGATATAGCGCTGCTGCGTTACACGGAGATTTATCTCAGGCACAGCGTGATGGTGTTATGAAATCTTTCCGCGGAAGACAAATTCAGATGCTTGTTGCTACTGACGTTGCTGCACGTGGTATTGACGTTGATAACGTAACACACGTTGTAAACTACCAATTACCTGATGAGATCGAAACGTACAACCACCGTTCCGGACGTACCGGTAGAGCTGGAAAATTAGGTACTTCTATTGTAATCGTTACAAAAAGTGAATTACGTAAAATTTCTTCTATCGAGAGAATCATCAAACAGAAATTCGAAGAAAAAACAATTCCATCCGGAATCGAAATCTGCGAAATTCAGTTATTACACTTAGCTAACAAAATTAAAGATACTGAGGTTGATCACGAAATTGACAACTATTTACCAGCAATCAACAATGTTCTTGAAGATTTATCTAAAGAAGAATTGATTAAGAAAATGGTTTCAGTAGAATTTAACCGTTTCATTACGTATTACAAAAAGAACAGAGATATTTCTGCTCAATCTTCTGGAGAAAGACGCGAAAGAGGCGATTCTGAACCGAGAGAATTTAACAATAACGGAGCGGTTCGATATTTTGTAAACATCGGTTCAAGAGACAATTTTGACTGGATGACTCTGAAAGACTACCTGAAAGAAACATTAGACTTAGGTCGTGATGATGTTTTCAAGGTAGACGTAAAAGAAGGTTTCTCTTTCTTCAACACTGACCCTGAGCATACTGACAAAGTAATGGATATTTTAAACAACGTTCAGTTAGAAGGGCGTCGCATTAATGTTGAAATTTCTAAAAATGACGGTGGAGGAAGACGCGATCACAACAACCGCGGAGGAAGACGTGATTCAGGAAGAAGAGAAGGAAACTTTGCTCCAAGACGTGAAGGTTCTGGTGGCGGATTCAGAAGCGACAGAAACTCAGCTCCAAGACGTGAAGGTTCTGGAGGAGGCTTTAGAAGCGACAGAAATGCTGCTCCAAGAGAAGGAGGTTTCAGAAGAAACGAAGGAGGTTCAGACAGAGCTCCAAGACGTTCTGAAAGCTTTGGTGATTCATCAAGACCAAGAAGACCAAGAAGAGATTAACACTTTAACTTCTTAAAATACATATCCCAAATTCCTGACATAATTGGAATTTGGGATTTTTTTATATTGAGAATATTTCTCCTTACCTCCTTTTTAGTTTTTAATACTAAAAGCAATACTTTTTGCTTTGTTAATTTTCTGATAATTATATTCGTAAACTGCAAAATATTTAATCCCGATTTACTACTTTTAGTGCTTTAAATCAGGATATGAAATATTTCGCAGTTTTCTTTTTCACACTATTGTCAGGCATCAGTTTCGCACAAGAAACAGCACCTGCAGTCCCACAAAGAGTTTCCGGGTACATATTCAATGACAATAGCAAAGAACCAATCCCCAATGTAAATGTTATCAACACCAACAAAGTACGTGGCGCTATGTCTGACGCTAAAGGATATTTTGAAATAGATGTACAACCCAACGATACACTTCATTTCTCTATTTTAGGCTTTCAGTCCCTAAGAATCAGAGTAACAAACGACTGGATAAAAAATAAGGTTACAAGAATTCAGCTTACAGAAAAAGCAATCGCACTTGAAGAAGTAGTAATTGCACCTTTTAATTTAACCGGTTATCTCGAAGTAGATTCAAAATTAATTCCGACCAAAGAAAACTACCGTTACAGTATTTCCGGCCTTACACAAGGTTATGAAGCAGGTGAATATTCTCCAAACGCTTTTGGAAAGGTTTTAGGATCTATTTTTAACCCTGCTGACATGCTTTATAATTTCTTTGGAAAAAACGGAAGAGAACTCAAAAAACTCAAAGAAATGAGGAAAGATGATACTGTTCGAAATCTTTTGGAATCAAAATATGATCGGGAAACAGTATCTGTACTTTTAGGGATCAGTAAAGATGAAATTCCTCAAATTTTAGAACGCTGTAATTACTCGGAAGCTTTTATTCAGGAAGCAAATGATTTACAAATTATGGATGCCATTAGCGCTTGTTACGAACAATATAAAGTTTTAAAACGAAATTAATTTTACTATAAAAATATTAAATCCTCAATTATTACAATTGGGGATTTTTTATACCTTTTAAGATTTTAAAAATATTACATTTACTTTAATGTTATTAATTTAAAAACAACATATTATGTCAAAGGGTCAGGATGCTAAAAAAACAGCAAAAAAAGAACCATTAAAAACGGCTAAAGAAAAAAAGGAAGAAAAGAGACAAAAGAAAAACGCTCCCAAAAGGGATTAATTTTTACATAGAGTCGCAGTTTTCAGCACTCAGCCAAAACTAATTACTGAAAACTGCGACTGCCAACTTATTTAACCGGAATGTTAGATAGAATTTCCAAAACAAATTTCCAGTATTTCTGAGCAGATGAAATACTTGCCCTTTCATCAGGAGAATGTGCGCCGTGAATAGTCGGCCCAAAGGAAATCATATCCATATCAGGATAATTAGTTCCTAAAATACCGCATTCTAAACCGGCGTGGCAGGCAACCACTTTTGGTTTTTCGCCATTCTGTTTTTCGTAAATATCTTTTAAAACCTCTAATATTTCAGAATTTACATTTGGTATCCAGCCCGGATAAGACCCAGAAAGTTCTACTTCACAACCAACCAATTCAAAAGCAGAACGCAAAGAATTAGCCAAGTCAAATTTAGATGATTCAACCGAAGAACGTGTCAGGCATCCAACCAAAATTTCTCCGTCTTTTATAATGACACGAGCAATATTATTAGAAGTCTCAACTAAATCGGCCATATCAGCACTCATTCTGTAAACACCGTTATGAGCAGCATAAACAGCTCTGATAATTCCTTCCTGAACACCTAAATCCATTACTTTTTCAGGCAAATCTCCTTTTACAATTTCAATAGTCAAGTTTGGTTCAGTTGTTTTATATTCAGTTTTGATATCGTTGATAATTTCCTGCATATCAAAAATGTATGCTTCGTCAAACATTTCAGAGATAATTACTTTTGCCACACTTTCCCTCGGGATTGCATTTCGTAAACTTCCTCCGTTAATTTCTGCAATCTGCAATCCGAAATTCTCAAAAGCATCAAACAACAAACGATTCATTATCTTATTTGCATTTCCTAAACCTTTATGAATATCCATTCCCGAATGACCTCCATTTAGACCTTTTACCATAATGGTATAACCCACAGAGCCTTCCGGAACTTCTTCTTCATGATACGTTCTTGTAGCTGTAACATCAATTCCGCCAGCACACCCAATATCAATTTCGTCATCTTCTTCGGTATCCAGATTCAACAAAATCTGTCCCTGTAAAATTCCGCCTTTTAAATTTAAAGCACCAGTCATTCCCGTTTCTTCATCAATCGTAAACAAAGCTTCAATTGCAGGATGCGGAATATCTTTGCTTTCCAGAATCGCCATAATTGTTGCCACTCCTAGCCCATTATCAGCACCAAGAGTTGTTCCTCTCGCACGAACCCAGTCTCCATCTACATACATATCGATTCCTTGCGTATCGAAATCAAAAACAGTATCCGCATTTTTTTGATGCACCATATCAAGGTGTCCCTGCATTACGATTGGTTTACGATTTTCCATCCCAGGAGTTGCCGGTTTTCTGATGATTACGTTTCTGATTTCATCTTCAAAAGTTTCCAGACCTAAACTATTCCCAAAGTTTTTCATGAACTCAATTACACGTTCCTCCTTTTTTGAAGGACGCGGAACAGCGTTTAAATCTGCAAATTTATTCCAAAGCGCTTTGGGCTCCAGATTTCTTATTTCCTGACTCATATATTTTGTTTGATGTTTAACAATTAACAGCTTCAAAGTTACAAAGTTTATATTTTCTTTTTACCAGGAATTGTACTAATTAGTACTATTTTAAATCCTCAAACCTAAACCCGGCAAATACAGTCTTTTTTAATAATAATATTGTATTTATATTTACGTATCTAAAAATTACACTGTGAAATCAAAATACGTTTTACCTCTGTTTCTTCTTTTTCAGATTGTCTTTTTAAAAATCCTGCGTTACTTTCCGGATTTTGTTGAAGGCTTTTACAGCAATAATTTTTACATCAGGATTTCACATTTCTCAAGAACACTTTTGGGCAAAATTCCCTTTTCTGTCGGCGACTGTATTTATGCTGTATTAATCATTTCTATAATAGGCTGGTTTTGGAAAACACGAAAAACATGGAAAACAGAATGGAAAAACCATCTTTTAAAAATTACAGGCAAAATATCTGTTTTTTACTTTTTCTTTCATCTGCTTTGGGCATTCAACTATTATCGAGAGCCTCTTTTTCAGAAAATGGAAATTAAAAAAGAATATACTGATGCTGAACTTTTGGCTTTCACAAAACGATTGATTGCTAAAACAAATGAAATTCACTTTAAAATCACGAAAAATGATAGCGCAAAAGTAGTTTTCCCGTATTCACAGAAAGAAGTTTTTCAGATGAATATCAGCGGTTATAATAATCTGGCTAAAGAAAATCCTTATTTCAAATATGAAATCTTAAGCGTTAAGAAATCTTTGTTCAGTATCCCTCTGACCTACATGGGTTTTGGAGGTTACCTGAATCCTTTTACCAATGAAGCACAGGTAAACGATTTGCTTCCGATGTACAATTTTCCGATAACCAGCTCACATGAAATGGCGCATCAGATAGGATTTGCGAGCGAAAGTGAATGTAATTTTATTGGCGTTCTGGCAACGGTAAAAAATGAAAATTTATACTATCAATATTCTGGATACAGTTTTGCCCTGCGCTATTGCCTTGGAATCTGGCAATTTAAAAACGAGAAAGTTTTCGAACGTTTAAAAAAACAAACTCACACCGGAATCTTAAAAAACTACAAGGAAAGTCAGGATTTCTGGAAAAAATACGACACCTTTATTGACGAAGGCTTTCATTTTCTTTATGATAATTTTTTAAAAACAAACAATCAAAAAGACGGAATGGAAAGCTACAGTAAATTTGTCGATTTGATGGTAAATTACTACAAAAATAGACCGTTATAATTTTTTTCACAACTTTAAAAGAAAAATGCTTTTCATTCTAATAAAAAAAAAACAAAATTCAACTGTAACAAAATAAATTACACAGCTACTAATATTTCATGAGCGAAAATCTAGAACAGTCATTTGTTGCGCAGCTGCAGGCAAATCAGAATATAATCCACAAGATTTGTAGATTATATACTGATAGCGAAGACGCACATAAAGACTTGTTTCAGGAAATTACTATTCAGCTCTGGAAAGCATATCCTAAATTTAGGGGTGAGAGCAAATTTTCAACCTGGGCCTATCGCGTTGCCTTAAATACAGCCATTACCCTATACCGAAAAACCAAACGAACCATATCGACCGTAAGCTATGAAAGCCAACAGCATTTTGCTAAAGATGTCGATTACAATTATGAAGAAGAAGAACAGATCAAACTGATGTACAAAGCAGTTTATCAGCTCAACGATATTGAAAAAGCATTAGTTTTCATGTATCTCGAAGACAAAGATTATCAGGAAATAGCCGAGACATTAGGTATCAGCGAAGTGAATGCACGTGTGAAAATGAACAGAATTAAAGGGAAACTTAAAAAAATATTAAATCCTTAAAATACCACCATGAAAGAACTGGATTTATTAAAAAAAGACTGGCAAAAGAACTCGGATTCTTTTGAACAAATTTCTGAAAAAGAAATCTATAAAATGATTCATAAAAAGTCCTCTTCAATTGTGAAGTGGATATTAATCATCAGTATTTTAGAATTTTTATTCTGGACTTGTTCTAACGTATTTATCAATACGGATGATGTTTTAAGAAAAATCAATCATCCAGAAATTGTATTAATTCTTGACATTTTAACCTATTTTAACTATGTAGTCGTTTTGATTTTTGTAATTATATTTTATAAAAACTACAAAACAATATCAACAACAGTAGCAACAAAAAACTTAATGAGTGCTATTTTAAAAACCCGAAAGACAGTTCAGTATTATGTTTGGTACAATCTTGCAATGATGGTTGTTATTTCGATAATAAGTTATTTTATTGCTTTTGTTTACAATCCCGACATGGCCTTTTTAAGAGAAAAACTGGCGCTTAACGGAAAAGCAATGTTTTTTACGATTGGAATTTTATTCCTTATCATATTAGGATTCTTCGGAATGTTCTGGTGTATTTACAGATTACTGTACGGAACTTTGTTACGCCGCTTGTACGCCAATTATAAAGAATTGAAGAAAATTGATTTCTAAGCGAAAGTTTTTATTATAAATATTCTTAAAATCTAATTTTCGTTTTCCGGCCCTTTATAACTCCATCTTCTCATCTCATTAAGTTCTTCCTGCGCTTTTAATTCTTCTGCTGGAATAACCTTTAAAAATGAGGGATGCTGTTCTATTGCGTATTCTACTTTTTCTACAATCTCATCGATTGTATCATTCTCATAATCAATCTCAAGAGGCTCTTTGATAATAAATGACTGCAGGATATTTTTCTTTTTCATCCGCAATCCTTTTTTATCAAAAGAACGACGAAAACCATCAATAACAATCGGAATCACAATGGGTTTATGCTGTTTGATAATGTGCGCTGTTCCTTTTCGGACGGGTTTAAACGATTTTGTTGTACCCTGCGGAAATGTAATTACCCAGCCATCATTAAGTGCTATTTTGATGTTTTCAGTATCATTTGGGTTAACATCCCTTTTTTCAGTTACATCAACTCCTTTGGTACGCCAGGTTCTTTCTACAGTTATTGCGCCTACGTAAGCTAAAATTCTTGGCAATAATCCTGCCTGCATTGTCTCTTTTGCGGCAACATAATAAATATTCATTTTAGGCTGCCATAAATATCCTATATTCTTAATGGTATCCTGACGACCGCTCAAACTTGCATTAAAAACATGAAACATAGCCACCACATCAGCAAAATAAGTCTGATGGTTGGATATGAATAAAACGTTAGTATCGGGCAGCGATTTAATTATTTCAGATCCATCAATCTGTAAATCATTAAAACCTCTATATCGTTTATGTGTCATAGCTCCCAAAATACGGATCAGCCATTTTTTGATAAATAATATATGTCCGAAAGGATTTCGTTTAAACAATCCCATAGCTGTGAATTATGTTATTTTTGTTAAGTCGCAAACATACAAAAATTATTTTTTTAGCAATTACTATAAACTATTTCGAAAAGAAACAGGTATCTTAATGAATATCAAATCATTAAATTTACGTTTTTAAATCTTTTGATCAAAGGCAATTTTCAGAACTTCCCTTAATTCGCTTAATATCATGGCCGTCGCACCCCAAACCATATGATTCTGGATATTAAATGCCGGCACTGAGATATTGTCTGCATAAGAAGTTGATAATGTAGCCTCAATTATGATTTCATCATTCAAAAAAACAGAAAGCGGAAGTTCAATAATATCAGCAACTTCCCTTATATCCGGATAAAATGAAAGTTCCTGAGAAGAAATCCCCAAAAAAGGATGCACCAGAAAATTGCTGGGCGGAATGTACATTGGGGTAAATTGTTTGATGATTTCAATTTTTTCGGCTGAAATTCCAATTTCTTCATGCGTTTCCCGTAAAGCCGTTTCCTGAAAATCAGCGTCAGAAGTCTCATATTTCCCACCGGGAAACGCAATTTGCGAGGAATGAACGCCGTTGTAAGCATTTCGAACAATTAAAATCAGATGTGTCTTTTTATTTTTAGGATACAACAACATCATTACAGCGGCAATTCTGGGATTCTTAGTCGATAAATCAAGATTCTTCATTAGCTGAACACGCTCTAAAGGAGCCATTTTTACATGTGCTTTTTCGGCCGGAAGTTCGGCCGGAATTATATTAGGAAGATGTTGCAAAAAATCTTGAAAATCCATAATCAAAGTTTATTTTTGTACTTTCAAACAAATAAAATATAAATATAGTCCAGAAAACGCGCTTGCACAAGTTTTCTAAAATCAAATCCCTGAAAATGTACAGCAGAGAAGAATCACAAAAAATGAAAAGAGAATTTTGGGTGGCTTTCGCCGAAAAGTATCCGCGTAAATGGATCCTATATGATACCAAAATTAAAGACTTTTCTTTTAAATTTTATGTCGACAATAAAAAGGCACAGGTTTTAATAGATATCGAACACCGAAGTGACGAAAAACGAAATGCCTATTTTGAAAAAATTGAGGCTTTAAAAAATATTCTGGAAGAGGAATTTGTTAAAGATTTGGTTTTCGAAAAAAACTATACTTTAGAAAGCGGCAAAACCATAAGCCGAATTTGGGTTGAAAAATCCGGTATTGGCTTTAGCAACCGAAATAACTGGGACGACATTTTTGATTTTTTCAACGAAAAAATGCATGCCCTGGAAATGTTCTACTTAGAATATGATGAGTTCATTAAGGATATTGAATAATTGTTAAACTTCTGAAAAACTCCCTAAAAGAAACCCTGCAATTTATAAAAATTGCAGGGTTTCTTTTTTTTTTAACTCTTAGACCGTAAAAATATTATAAACAAAAATATGATCGTCGTAATTAATATAAAGCTGCTTACGATAATCCTGTTTTTTCCGGGTTATAATTGAAAGTTTGCAATCTCTTCCTTCGTTGTCTTTACAGATAAAAGAATACACAATATCTGTATCGTTTTCTTCTCTATCAATATAATCCAGAATATTAAAAAGCTGAATTTCCTGAGAATAAACTACAATTCTATGTTTATCGGTATCTAAAACCACGGAAAGATTTAC
This sequence comes from Flavobacterium calami, assembly GCF_038290035.1. Taxonomy (NCBI): domain Bacteria; kingdom Pseudomonadati; phylum Bacteroidota; class Flavobacteriia; order Flavobacteriales; family Flavobacteriaceae; genus Flavobacterium; species Flavobacterium calami. Next base: position 114,125 of record NZ_JBBYHS010000011.1, on the reverse strand, counting down.
CAAATCTAAATTAGACCACTCTCCCCATTGTCCTTTTTGATTTTTCTGTAAAACACTAAAACCTGAAGTTTTGAAACGGTACGACTGCCCGTAAGATTGCTGTACAGAAAATGCTAAAAAAAGAAGAAAAATATAGTTGCGTAAAATATTCATAATGTAGTTTGGGGCGATTAAAATTCAAATTTACTTTTTTCCTGACAGGCAGCGTCAAAATCGGACATTATTTGCTGTATAATTTGATCAACAGGCAAAATATCATGAATTAATCCTGCAATTTGTCCTATTTCAAGTTCTCCTTCCTCAAGATCGCCTTCAAACATTCCTTTTTTTGCTCTCGCCCTTCCTAAAAGTTTTTCCAGGTCTTCTTTTGAAGGGCATTTTGCATATAAATCCTGAACATCCTGATAAAACTTATTTTTAATCAACCGAACGGGTGCCAGCTCTTTCAGTGTTAATTGAGTCTCTCCTTCTTTTATACTCACTATTTTTTCTTTGAAATTATTGTGGGCTGAAGATTCCAGAGATGCTGCAAAACGGCTTCCAATCTGTACACCATCTGCCCCCAGAACCATTACCGCCAGCATTCCTCTTCCGGTAGCAATTCCACCTGCAGCTATAATTGGAATATTGATTTTTTCTTTAACCATCGGAATCAGTGTCAGAGTTGTTGTTTCGTCACGACCGTTGTGGCCTCCGGCTTCGAAACCCTCTGCTACTATTGCATCTACACCTGCTTCCTGAGCTTTAACAGCAAACACACTGCTGCTCACAACATGCACTACAGTAATACCTTTTGATTTTAAAAAAGAAGTCCAGGTCTTAGGATTTCCTGCAGAGGTAAAAACAATTTTTACTCCTTCAGCAACCACTATATTCATGATTTCTTCAATATTTGGATACAACATCGGAATATTGACACCAAATGGCCTATCTGTAGCCTTTTTACATTTCTGAATGTGCTCCCGTAAAACTTCGGGATACATTGATCCCGCTCCGATAAGTCCCAAACCACCAGCATTACTAACAGCAGAAGCCAATTTGTAACCGCTGTTCCAAATCATTCCCCCCTGAATTATTGGATATTTTATATTGAAAAGCTGAGTGATTTTATTCATTCAAAAATTGTTATTGTTTTATAATTTTTCCTGTTTTGTGCAAATCGCCGGCATTTATAATGTAAAAGTAAAGTCCGCTTTTTAACGATTCTACAGAAATAACCGAATTTTGTTCCGTAATTTTTTTGTCCAATACCTTTTGCCCCAAAACCGAATAAACTGAAACTACAGCATCATTAATTTCGTTCAAAAACGAAAATGTAATATGTGTACTTGCGGGATTTGGATATACCTTAAAGTCGCTGTTTACAAAACTATCAACTTCCAAAGTTGTTCCAAAATTAGGGATTCCGTAACCGTAATTATTATCCGGTGTTAAATACTTATCAGAAGACTGCATAACCATATTTCTAATTTCCTGATTCGTTTTTTCAGGAAAAGCCTGCCATAAGCAAGCAATCATTCCGGCCATAATTGGACATGAAAATGAAGTGCCCTGAGAAGTACCAATGTTTCCTGAAGTATCAGAAATTACAACAGTCTCTCCTTGTGCCATAACATCAGGTTTTATTCTTTTGTCATAACTTGGACCTATAGAACTAAAAGATGATCTTGATTTGGCTGCGCTAACAGCTCCAACCGCAATAACAGAAACGGCATCGGCAGGCCCGCCAATATGTTTTTCGGTCTGTCCTCCTTCGTTTCCGGCAGAAGCCACCACAATTATCCCTTTACTAAAAGCTATTTCTGCACCACGCGAAATAAAAGTAGTCACTCCATTCATATCACTATAGGTATAATTATATCTTGAATTGTCACGATCCGCAAAATATCCTAATGAAGTGGTAATTATATCGACACCTAAACTGTCTGCTTTTTCAGCTGCTTCTACCCAAAGTGATTCTTCAACCGGATTTTCTTCTGCATCAATTTCTGTTCTAAACAGATAATAAGATGCATCCGGAGCTGTGCCAACTAAAGCATTTTCTTTATAACCGCCCATTGTAGAAAGCACCATCGTTCCATGATTTCCACCAGCATAAAAATTAGTATTTCTGGAAACAAAATCATATCCCCCTAAAATCAGGTTATTATCACGTAGTCTCTGAAAGGGCTGAGCCGTGTTTACACCCGGAAAACCTGCATCCATAACGGCAATTATTTTTCCGGTTCCGGTAAAATTTTGCTGATGTAAAACATGTCCGTTAAGCATCTGAATTTGGTTAGCCGAAGAGCCATAGTTATAATTAACTGTTGTATTTAGCTTTTCGCCTGTTTGGGAAATTTTAGTTTCTGCAGCTTTTTTTCCGGTTAAATTCAAAGATTTATCTGCAAAAACTACTTTGTCCACAAAGGCAAATATCTTTAAAGCATTAATATTAACCTGAGTTCCTCTGATATGAAGTGCATTCAGCCATTTAGACTGCGCCATTATCGTGATTCCTGTGCTTGCTTTTACCTGATTCACATAAGTGGTTTCCAAAGGGACATCGGAAAAATTTAAAGCAATATTTTGATTCGTCCTGCGGTCCAGAGCACGCTGCGAAAGCATTAATAAAGGAGAATCCAGATAAGTCTGAGCATTGGGTTTAGCATTAAAATATACCCAGGCCTCTTCCTGTGAAAACATCACAGTCGAAATCAATAAAAATAAAAAAGCGTAGTGTTTCTTCATAAAATATACTTTTTTAAGGTGAGAACCTTTTTAAAAAAGTATAAAGCTATGAAATTACTCCCGAACCTACTAATTCATTTTCTAAATGCCAGGCCACAAATTGCCCTTCTGTAATGGCTGATTGAGGTTCTTCAAAACTTACATACATTCCGTCTTCGAACTGATGCAAAGTTGCTTTTTGCAAAGGCTGACGGTAACGAATTCTTGCCATTACTCTCATACTTTCTCCCGCTTTCAAAGCCAAATCGGTACGAATCCAGTGCACTTCGGATTTTTCTATAAACAATGCTTTTTTAAACAACCCTGGGTGATTGCTTGTAAGACCTGTATAAATGGTGTTGGTTTCAACATCAGTTGCAATAACAAATAACGGATCAGTGGTTCCGCCCACATTTAGTCCTTTTCTTTGTCCAACAGTAAAATAATGAGCACCCTGATGTTTACCCATAAATTTCCCCATATCAGGACTATAATTTAATTTTTTGGCTTCAATTTTTAATTCTTCTTCTAAAGATAATCCGGCTGGTTTTTCAACAGCATAAATAGGATCATTTTTATCAATCTGAACAATTTTCCCCTCCTTGGGCTGTAATTTTTGCTGCAAAAATTCAGGCAAACGGACTTTTCCGATAAAACAAAGTCCTTGCGAATCTTTCTTTTCTGCTGTTACCAAATCCATTTCAGCAGCTATTTCCCTAACTTGTGGTTTTGTCAAAGCTCCGATTGGAAACAACGCTTTTGACAACTGATCCTGAGATAACTGACATAAAAAATACGACTGATCCTTATTATTATCTTCTCCGGCGATTAACTGATAAACTGGTTTACCGTCAACTTCTATTTCGTTTTTTTGACAATAATGTCCTGTTGCCACATAATCGGCACCAAGACCCATGGCGATTTTCATAAAAACATCAAATTTGATTTCGCGGTTACAAAGGACGTCAGGGTTTGGAGTTCTCCCCTTTTCGTATTCGTTGAACATATAGTCAACGATTTTTTCTTTGTATTCTTCGCTTAAATCAACGGTCTGAAACGGTATTCCAAGTTTTTCTGCTACCAATAATGCGTCGTTACTGTCTTCTAACCACGGGCATTCATTGGAAATAGTAACGGAGTCATCGTGCCAGTTTTTCATAAAAAGGCCAATAACTTCATATCCCTGCTGCTGTAGCAAATAAGCGGCAACACTGGAATCTACTCCTCCGGAAAGTCCGACAACTACACGTTTCATTCTAAATTGTTTATGTTTTTACAAGGGTGCAAAGATACATCAAATTATAGATAATCCGGGCAGTTTTCATCAGTTTATCCAATCCCGGAACAGATAAAACTTATTGTTTATTTAATTACTTTTAATGTTCAATAAAAAAGTCATGAAAAAACATTTTTACAGTCTGTTTTTATTTTTCATAATGGCATCCCTGAGTGCTCAACGTCATTCATCTTCCTTACCAAATTACGAAGCTTTTAAGGCCTTTCGGGGAAAACCTTTGTCTGATAAATTTTCGAATATTGAATCGGTAAAAGTTGTCTTTGATTTAAAAAAACAAAAAATGTATTATTTCGACAGCAGTTATATTCCGCTGCATTTTGAATTCGTTACCAATTATTTAGGTTACGACAAAGACTTAGAGATTTTCAACAATAACAATTACAGCAATACCGAAAAAAACAGGGAATTTTTACTTGGAAATCTGAATCATATTAAAGGTACTGACAAATGGATTTTTGAACTTGCCGCATCTGACCACATGCCAATTGTACTTACTGAACGCTTTTTTAATCTAATTGTACAATCGACTTTTATTGGAAAAAATTTAAAATTTTATCTCAACAACCCTGAAAAAACAGAATGGTATCAAAAGGGTAAATTTAAAATCCCCTGTGTAAAATCAGATTATATTTTTAACGAAGTTACCTATCAGGAAGTGGTTTCCGGAAACAATATTGGCATACTGAAACAGTATAAAATAAAGGATTTAGAACGTGTAACACCAAAACTTGATGAAATTATCATTTTAGACGGAACCCCTGATATTCTTCCCAACGTAAGAGGCATTATTGTAAACGAACTTCAGACTCCGTTGAGTCATTTGGTTCTTTTAGGTAAAAACAGAAAAATCCCGATTATGGCATACACAACTGTTGATAAAGACATTAATATCAAAAGATTACTTTCAAAAAAAGTAGAATTAAAAATTGAAACCGACACCTTTTTCATCAAAGAAAGCAGTAAAAAAATAATTGCAAAGATTAATTCAAAGAAGAAAAAATTAAGCATCGACAGCAGCGTCACTCAATTGGTAGATTTATCCAAAGTCCCTAAAAAAGGAGTGAATTATATTGGCTCGAAGGCTCAAAACATGGCTTATCTCATTGCCATTTCAAAAGAAATATCGTTTAAAACACCTGAAGATGCTTATGCCATTCCGTTTTATTTTTATTTAAAGCACACTCAGAAAAAAACCATTTCGCCCTTGATAAAAGAACTTTTATCTTCACCACATAAAGACTCAGTACAATGGGTCAATCAGCAGTTAAAAAAAATTAGAGATGCTATAAAAAAAGAACCCATTGATCCCGAACTAATTGCAAGACTGAATAAAAATTTTGAAAACAGGGTTTTTAAAAACTTCAGGTTCCGCTCTTCAACCAATGCAGAAGATTTAGACGATTTTAATGGTGCGGGTTTGTACGATTCGAAAACCGGAATTTTGGGAGACAGTATCAAAACTTTTGAAAAAGCGATTAAACAGGTTTGGGCGAGCACATGGAACGAAGGTTCTTACACCGAAAGAGAACTTTTTGGTATTGACCAGCAAAACATTGCCATGGGTGTTCTGGTACATCGGTCTTTTCCGGACGAACTTGCCAATGGCGTTGTAATCACAAAAAATATTTTTAGAAAAGATTTACCAGGTATTACTGTGAATGTTCAAAAAGGAGAAAACTCGGTTGTTAAACCTGAAAAAGGCGAAATCTGCGAGCAATTTGTTGCCTATTATTTTAATTCTGAAAAGGAAGAAGATTTTGAAGCCGATTATACTTCGAACTCTAATTTAAACGACAACAAACCTTTATTGACGAGAAAAGAAATGAGCTGGCTTTTTCAGGTCAGCAGGACAATTGAAGAAAAAATGTACCGTTACTGGAAAAAAAACCGATATCATCCTGTAGATATCGAATTTAAGATTGTCGGCGGGAAAAGAGACTTATATATTAAACAAGTCCGACCTTTTAATGAATAATCAATAGAAAACCAATACCTCAATTTCGTTTAAAACTCCATTTATACTGACAATTTTAAAATCAAAATCTTTGATATTAATTTTTTCCTGAACAGATTTCCGAATGGCCTGATTGTTTAATACAAAACTGGTTTCTAAAGCAATTTTTACCTCAACTGAATTAAGATATTTAGAAGCTTTTTTATTTACAATTACAGAAGCGATAATATAGAAGCCGATAATTATCAACTGAAAGAACAACAAAATTTCAATCTTTTCAAACGGATACATTATATCCAGAATAGAAAGTGTAATAGTAGCAAAAAGAAAAATAATCGCATTTACGGTAAACGATTGTGTTCTGAACCTTAAAATGGAGAAAATAGCAAATAATCCAAAACCTATTCCGACTCCAATTTCAATTTTGGTAAACAGATAACAAAGCGAAAAAGTACAAAGTCCAACAATGACCATCAACGGGTTTATAGTCTCATTATCTTTTCTATTGGAGAAAAAACACAAAACCAGAACTGAAAAAAACAATAAAAAAAATCTTCCTGAAAGTTCGTTTAAATCCATTTAAATCAAAATTTTAGCAAATCAAATTTAAACAATTTATCTTTTAAAAAATTTCATCCAAATCTATTATTTGGATGAAATTTTTAATTACTTTTTCCAGTTATATTCTGTAGACCATGTATAGAATTTCTCAAGTTCTGCCTGATTTTCCTGAAGCCATTTTGAAACATCTTCATTTCCTGAAGCTGCGAAAGCAATATATCCAAAAGGTTTAATCATTTTTTTCTTATTCATTTCTATAAAATAAGGAGTCAGGTTTTCCCAATAAAACCCCGAATTGCCTTTTTTGGTTTCATCAAGTGAAGCACAGATTGTTTCAAATTTCCCAATAAATTTTTCAACATCAGTTTTGTTTAGATTCTTTTCGTCAAAATCCAAAGCTGCAGCCATAGATAAAATCAAATCTGCCTGTGAAAAATCATTTTCTTTCTTTTTATTTTTTGAATCAGAAACTACATCAGAATTAATATTAATTGTAATCCCCTTATCCTCTTGCTTAACTCCCTGCATTAAGAGGTTTTTCAGGCTTCCAAGATTTTTTTCAGCTCTTGGTGTTTGCGGTTCTAATATTAAAAACCTTGAAAATGCAAGAATTGAAGGGATTCGGTTGCTTTCCGCTTCCATGATTGCGATTGCGTTTAATGAGCCCGGATGATTAGGATTAACTAAAAGTGCTTTTTGAAAACAGCCAATAGCTTCATGCGGTTTGTTGGTATTGGCATAACATATTCCTTTATTAAAATATAGCTGATAGTAATTTGGAAACTTCTGAATTCCCTCTTCATATATTGACAGCGCCTCATCCGTTTTTTTCAGGTGATCTAAAGAATTTGCATAACTAACATAAACATTACTTAAATCTTCATTTGAATGAGTAGAAATAATCTGTTTACAAGCTTTTATCGCTTCGTCATATTGACCTGAGGCACTTAAAGTCAATGCTTTTTCCGACAGCGCCATCAAGTTGTTTTTATCAACTTCCAGCGCTTTGCCATACTTGGCAATTGCTCCTGGATAATCACCTTTGTCATGAAGCTCAATCCCTTCTTCAACAAGTTTTTCGGCTTCAGCCGGATTTTGGGCATAAGATGCTGAGAAAAATAAAAATAGTAGTAAAGTTTTAACTTTCATAGATTAAATATTTTAGGTTATAAACTTACTATATTTAATTTAAAAAAGCATCGTTTTACCAAGAATACACCTACTCCATTTTAGGCTTTGAGTCTGCCTGATAATTGCTTTTCGGATCACTCATATTGACTTCTTTCGTTAATTTTCCTTTTAGGTAAAATTGCCACATCCCCACTTTTTTTCCGTTTAGAAATCTACCTTTTGAAGCCACTGCCCCGTCTAAATCATAAAAAACAGCCTCACCGTTAAACTGGTCTTTGACATAAGTTGTTTCCTCCTGAATAATACCGTTCTGCCCGATTTTTTTATAAATACCTTCTTTCATACCATTTTTGTATGTTACTTCTTCAGCAATTTTTGCATTCGGATAATAAACCGTCCTTTTTCCTTCCAGTTTTCCGTTTTTATAATTTTCTACAGTCATTAAAACTTTTGAAGCTTTATGGTAATATTTCCATTCACCCTCATAATTTTTCCCAACCACTTTTCCTTCACTTACAATATTTTTCTTCTGATCGTAAAAAATAGTATAGGCACTTCCGTCATTAGCACTAAAATCGCGTGTTGCTATAACGTCTCCTTTTTTAGTGTCATCAAAAAACTTAAAAACACCAACTTCTTTTCCGTGACTAAAAGTACCTTCGTAACGTAGTCTTTTAGAAACCTCATAAGTACCTTTCCAGACGCCATCTTTTTTACCATTGGAATCCAGTTTGTTAAAATCCTGAGCAAACGCAACAGCTCCCATTAAAAACAAAAACCAAAAATTTTTCATATTTTTCTTTTTCTATATAACAGCAAACATTGTTTTTTAGTATTGCAAATGTATAATCATTTCGAGAGAAACATATTCATTTCGCCAATAAAAAATTCATAAATAACTCAAAATAAAGCCTGTTTTTTTTTTACAATAAAATTTTAAAAAGCTTTAATAATTTATAGAATAACTGTTCCAATTTAAACTATATTCGCAAAAAAGAAATACCAAAAATTATTATAAACCCAAGTATTAAATCCATACCCTTGATGAAATCCTTAAAATTACTTTTTTTAACCTTTTTTATCGGTGCATCACAATTACATGCACAAGCTAAAATTGAAGCTATTACCTACAAATACCATCCCCATTTTATGACAACAGACGTAGGTCAGCCTGTTGCAGGAACTTATTTAATTGAAGGAAAAAAACAACCTATAATTCAGATAAATGCTGATGGAACGGGAATTTTTCAATTGGAAACTCTGTCTAAAAAAGAGATGATATGGGGAATCGAATGCACCGATGAAGGTATTCCTATTTATAAAGAAGGATACAACAGTTCGTCTTATACATTCTGGTACAAATTAAAAGGAAGCGGTGAATGGCTTTATACGCAATTTTTGATTCTTCCAAACAAGAAAAAAATGTATCTTTTGGGAGATCGTGTAAAATATTATGGCGATCCAAATGAAGTAAAAGATCCGGAATCTGAATAAAATCTGTTTATGCGAAAATAAAAATGTTTTTGCTCCTTTTTAAAACACATTCTTAAATTTCGGATTTTATTTTACCAAAATAAAAATTTTATCTATTTTTTATTTAATTTGCGATAAAATCAATAAATCTTATAAAATGGTTACAATCACTCGCCTTTTTGATTTTCCTTATTATCAACAAGAGACCTACAACCTTCAGGTTGCATTGGCTACCAAAAAAAACGGGGTCTGGGAAAAAACATCCAGCAATGACTATATTGCCAAAGCTAATGCTGTTTCAAGGGCATTGCTGCGTCTGGGTGTTCAAAAAGACGACAAAATTGCCTTAATCACTTCAAACAACCGCACAGAGTGGAATATCATGGATATTGGTATCCTGCAAACCGGAGCTCAAAACGTTCCGATTTACCCAACCATTGCAGAAGAAGATTACGAATATATCCTAAACCATAGCGGCAGTATTTATTGTTTTGTTTCTGATGAAGAAGTATTGCAAAAAGTTAATGCCATAAAAGCAAATGTACCTACTTTAAAAGACGTTTATTCGTTTAACGAAATTGCCGGCTGCAAACACTGGTCGGAATTACTGACTTTGGGTGCTGACGAAAGCAATCAGGCAGAAGTTGAAGCCCGAAAAAACAGCATAACGACAGACGATTTAGCTACTATTATTTATACTTCCGGAACTACAGGAAAACCAAAAGGCGTTATGCTTTCGCACAAAAATATTGTTTCCAATGTTTTAGACAGTGCACCAAGGATTCCGTTTGACGCTGGAAAAAGCACTGCACTGAGCTTCCTTCCTATCTGCCATATTTTTGAAAGAATGATTTTGTACATCTATCAATATTATGGTGTTTCGGTTTATTTTGGAGAATCAATTGAAAAAATCAGTGATAACTTAAAAGAGGTACGACCTACTGTTATTACAGCAGTACCAAGGCTTTTAGAGAAAGTTTACGATAAAATTTACGCAAAAGGATCTGATTTGACCGGTATCAAGAAAAAATTATTTTTCTGGGCTATTGACTTAGGATTGCGATATGAACCATACGGAGCCAATGGTTTCTGGTATGAATTCCAGTTAAAAATTGCCCGCAAGCTTATTTTTAGCAAATGGAAAGAAGGTTTGGGCGGAAGACTGGATTTAATGGTTTCAGGAAGTGCTGCTTTACAACCCCGTTTATCCAGAGTTTTTGCTGCTGCCGAAATTCCGGTAATGGAAGGTTATGGTTTAACGGAGACTTCTCCTGTAATTGCCGTAAACGACCAAAGAAATAAAGGTTTCAAAGTTGGAACCGTTGGTAAACCTATTCGTAACGTTGAAGTTAAAATTGCTGAAGACGGTGAAATTATTTTAAAAGGTCCAAATGTAATGTTAGGCTACTATAAAGATCCTGAAAAAACAGCTGAAGCTTTACAGGACGGATATTTCCATACGGGAGATATTGGAGAAATTGACAGCGAAGGTTTCCTTAAAATTACCGACCGTAAAAAAGAAATGTTCAAAACATCAGGAGGAAAATACATTGCCCCTCAGCTGATTGAGAACGCCATGAAACAGTCTCGTTTTATTGAACAGATTATGGTAATTGGTGAAGGCGAAAAAATGCCGGCAGCTTTTATTCAGCCAAATTTTGAATTTGTAAAAGAATGGGCAAAAATCCATAAAATTACTTTAGGAAATTCTACCGCTGAAATCGCCTCAAACCCTGATGTGATTAAACGCATTGATGAAGAAATTGAAGGCATCAACAAAAAATTCGGACACTGGGAACAAATCAAACGTTTTGAACTTACTCCTGATGTCTGGTCTATCGATGGAGGACAATTGACTCCAACCCTAAAATTAAAAAGAAAAATTATTAAAGAAATCTACAAAGATCTTTACGCAAAAATCTACGGGAATATTCAATAAATCAAAATAATACAAACCAACTAGAAACGGCTGCCTTTGAGGACAGCCGTTTTTTATTTGGAATATTTTACTTAAACAAAGACTTTGTCAATCTGACTTAAAATAGTCGGGTCCTGAATTTCATTGTCTTTGGCAAATAATAAAACTTTAGACATTACTTCAGCCGATTTCGGATCATCATCTGCAAATGGAAGAAACAAACGTCCTCTATGCTGCGAATGAATTGGCAGAACCGATAAATATTTACCCGGAAGCTGATGTACAACTGCACTTCCTAAATGTACACTATAATCGGCAAGTTTTCCTTTGATGATGGCATGGTTTTCTTTGATTTCAACATTTTTGACTTTAAACAATCGCAATGTTTCTCTCAATAAAACGCCTCTCATTTCGATAGAAGAATGACTTGCTTCCGGATCTACTCCACCAACATGCGCAACGCTTACCACCAAATCAATATCGCGCATTACTTCTGAGAAAATCCTCGGATTGATATCTTCGAAAGCAATATTTTTATAATCTTTTAAAGAATGGAATTCAATTGTTTCTAAAGTCGGACTTTCAACATCTGCCGGCGAAAACCAATCTGCCATGGCGTACATTTTGACCTGATAGCCTTCTTTGTGAAAAACTTTCTGCAAGCCTTCTTCATAATCTACTTTCCAGCCTCTTGTTTTCAATAAGGCCAAAGTTTGGTTTGGCTGTACCTGATGTCCGGCATAACGTCTTGAAATAGATTTCTCTTTCAATTCGTCTGGCGTTGGAACATATAATTCTCTGAAAATTTGTTTAAATGGCTGTTGCAATTTGTTATCAAAACAATATTTCTGATAATCTGTCCAAACATTATTTTTATGCAAATCAAAACAGTGTGCAATTCTAAAAGTTTGTTTTTCGTTTAACGAAATCATTTCACCTAAACCCGTTACCAAACTTCCATCGACATAAAAACCAATTTTATCGTCATTAGAAATAAAAACTAATTTCTCCAGGTGTTTTGAAATAATTGGATGCTCAAAAAGGTTTTGCATTTCTGCGAATAAAAACTCATCTCCGCGAATCATACTTTCCTCTAATCCTTTTCTTGAACGTGTCCATTGCTCGCGCATGGTTTTTCTGTAATTCGTTAATTCCAGAATACCTTTGTCTTTTTTGTATTTTGGCGGAATCGATTTTAATTCTTTCCCTGCTTTATACGTAACTAAATCTGCTTTTCCTTCTTTGTTAATGACCAAGCTAATTGTGACATCGTCTAAAACCACTTCGGTTTCTTTTGATAAGATATTCTGAACTTGCTTCGTTTCCATAGCCCAGGTCAGACGAACCGGATCCGGGTAACCGGCATTTCTGGCTAAGTTTTCTAAAGCCACACGAATCGCCAAAGCTTCGCTCGCCTGTTTCATCGAACCGAATTCTTTACTTTCTTTTTTAAATTGCTGTAAATATTCGTAACGCGCCAAAATATCTTTTTCCGGACTTGATTTACTTAACGGAACCAATCCATACACCCTTAAATAATCCTGATCGCGTTTGTCTTTTACCTTAGCGGTAACTTCTCTAATTTTCAAATCTCCCGTAATCGTATCAGCATACAATCTCGCACGTCTGTGACCATTTCCGTCTGTTACGTATTTGGCAGATTCGTATAAAAGTTCCCATTTTGCTCTTCCTAATTTTTTGTAAGCCGATGTAAACCAGTCTTTATCTACAGCGCCATCTTTAAAATCCTGCAAATCTAAAGTCGAAAATCTTGCTGCTTCACTTTCCAGTTCTGAATTAGTAGCACTATAAGACGCTGTTTTGGTGTGCGCATGAAACCACCAGATTCCTTCATCCAGACCCTTCCAGTCTAAATAACTGCTGATAAAATTTTGCCATTGCGGCGCATAAATCGCAGTCTGAATCAATCTTTCTTCTGAGATTTTGGCTTTTTTAATTAATGCATCAAAACTTTCCTGTGTATCGGTTTCTAACGGATAACATCTTTTCAATAAGAAACTGAATAATTTCTGTTTCGTTAAATCCGTATACCCCCATGAATAGATATAACCTTTGTACAAACTTGCTTTTCCAAGAGCCGTAATCAATTCGACCAAACGATTGGCACCAAATATCTTTTGGAAACTCTGCACCAAATGTGTGACCGAAGTATTAGAATCTCCTCTTTTTACCTCAACATCCAAAAATGTTTCCCTGATTTTGTCCATCATCGGAACCAGAAAAGGGAATCTTTTAATTAAATCCTCACTACCAAAATGTCTGTAATGTTTACTTTCACTAGTTAAAACTGAAATTCTTTCGCTTTCTAAAATTCCTTCGTACAATTCGCCTTCAGTAATTAATTTTTGCTCAAATGCAACACAATACAAATGAATTGGCGGCTTAGCAAAAGGTCTGTTTTTTTCTAAACCGTTTAATTGTCTCCACCTGTGCAGATTCCAGACTTTAGTATTTTGTTCTTCTGTTAAATCAAGTAAATCGATTTTATTCAGGTAGATATCAAAAAAGCCCTGACTCTGCCAGCCGTTCCCGTTGTTGTTATTGTAATAATACTCGTCTTTAGCAGGTTTGTAATCAAACTCGATTACCGATTTCGGAAGATCAGCATACAAAGTACTGCAGGCGTCGATTAGGAAATCGGCTTTTTCTTCAAAGGAATATTTTAATTGTAAAGCATTTAAAATCTGCAAAATAGCATTATCCCAATCGTAACCTCTTTTGTTTTGGTGCGGCAATAATTCTTTATAATAAAAAACATGCTTTTCCAGAAAATCCCTCCAGATTTTTCGGTCACAATTGCTTACCAGCGTCATTAAAAACAAATCTCTTTCGGCTAAACCTGAATTTTCAAACCAGTCCGCCCAAACCTCATACAACGGATAATTGGTTGCTGCTAATTCTGAGTCTTTTTCGTCTTTTAGATTTTTTAATGGTCTAAATGTATTGCCAAGCAAAACAGTCGATTTGCTGTTGTCGTAGTTCTCAATTTCGTATTCGTAATTTTTATTCGCTTCATATAATTTATAAAGCTTCGCAATCTCAGTTTTAATATGCGACATCGATTTGAAGAAACCGTATTGTTCTGCTTTTACCGCTTTTGTATACAAAGAATCTGCTTTTGGTTTTGGCAGTTCGTAAGGAGAAAATTCATTTGGCGTAAAAAATCCATAACCGTTTTCTGCACTTAAAAGATCTTTCTTTTTAGAAGGTTCTAGCTGCTCAATAAATTTGGTTTCTTTCTCGGTAATTTTCGGTCTTTGCTGATATTCTTTTACCCAGTCGTTTACTTTGTCTGTCAGTTTGTTATTTTTCTGAAGCTGGAGCATCAAATCCAAAACCGACATACGCTGTTCTAAATCGCCTTTTTCTAAAGTCTGATGAACAAAATTGATCACTTTTTGATCTTCCTGCTTTATCAGAATTGCCGTTAAATTCTTCTTTAAATTCGAATTTTTACGTTTAAACAATTCCTGAAAACCGGCTAATTCCTCTTCCGTTAAACTCAGATTATTCAAAACATTAACCGCCGAAGCTACAAGAGATTCTCCCCTGTCTTTTAGAATACGCAATGCAAAACTTCTCTGAAAATCGGTTGGTTCAGTTTTCGTTTGATTGTTATTATTTTGCTGACTGTAGAACGAATAGCTGTAAAAACTGCCCAATAAATTTCTGGTCAGTTTCTCTCTCAAATTGATAGAAAAGCCTTCAAAATGTTGTAGAACGGCTTCTAATCTTTCGTTGTTATCACCCACCAAATTAATCGCTGCGGCAAAAAGCGTATCTCTTTCGAACTTGATATTCAGCCACGAAAAAACTTTCCCTTCAAACGTTTTTTCTTTTTCGGTAATAGTTTGCGCAAGATGATACACTTTATCAAAGAAGTTCGGATAATCTGTATTTTCGATATAAAACTTCGATTTTGTGTTCGCTTCCAGCAAAGCATTCATTCTGGGAACTGCAAATGCCAGAACCTGTAAATTTTCATCTTCTAAAGCTTTAAAATACAGCGGCATTTCGATATACGGATCATTGGTTTCCCCTGCAAATTTCAGTGCCAGCGATTTCTTTTCAACCGTACCGTTTTGTAATAATTCGTGCAGATACGGAACTGTTTTCTCGACATCTAAAACGCCCTGAACCCAAAGTGCCATATACACTTCGTTATTATTTTTGCTTTTAACACCATTCGGAATCGTTTCCGGATTGGTAAAATATCCATGAGCCAATTCGATAATATTTCGAACCGTAGTTTCTTTTTCAGATTCCCAACCCAGACCTGTCCACGTATCGATTGCTCGTACGACCGATGAAAAACGGGTCAGCTTATTATCTATCAGCACTTTAATCATGTATTGCAAAGCTCCGATACTCGTTTCGTCTAAGGCTTCTAAAACCGTCTGACGCAAGCCTTCCTGACGCTGTGCAGCCAGAAGTAACTTTTCTACCAGTTCCCAGTTTTCCTGCTTTTCGCTGTTTAAAAGAGCTTTGATAATATTTCTGGACACTTTTCCGTGTGGCTCTTTATTGAAGATTATGTCTTCGAATAATTGAAAAAGACCTTCTTTACCTGCATCCAACGCTGCCGACCAAACCATGAACTTATTAACCGAATTTGAAATCTCCGTATCATAACGAATTTCATCTTCGATACTCAAATCATAATAAAAAGTAGTGCTGTCCTGATAATTGTATTTACTCGGTCCGTTTAATAAAGAGCGCAGAAAATTGACCTGATTAACCAACAAATAATTTTTATGGTTTGGCGCCCTAAAAGAACGTCTTGTATAGCCATCCTGATACATTTTTTGAGGCAGTCTGTTCCATGCTTCTTTTACGTAAGCAGCGTTTTCTTCTCCGAAAAAATAAAGCAGCAAATCGTAGTAATTTTTGTCTTCCCACAAATTCTCTTGTATCAAAGCCGCAAACTTTTCGGCTTCTTTTGATCCTAAAGAAATATAATTACTGTAATAATTGTCCTTAAGTTTCAGCAGTTCGAGACCGAACTCCGCCACTTCTTTTTTCAGTTTTGTTTTTGAAAGCAACTTCGAAAGCAGACTGCTGTTTACGATTTCTTCCAGTTCTTTTTTAAATCTCTTAATTGGATTTTCAATTACTTTACTTTTTAAAAGATCTTCTATTGTCATATATTTTTATTTTTATTTTTGAAATGTGAAATGTGAAATGTTAGATGTGAAATGTGGTTTGTTTTGTGTGAAATGTGAGATATGTGAAGTAGATTGTTTAAATCGAGTTTACAAAATGTTTAATGTTTTACTTATTACGACTTACAAATAACTTTTTACATTTTACAATTCACATTTTACATCTCACAATTCACAATTCACAATTCACAATTACCAATAGCTTCCCGCCAAAAAGGTCAGTCTGATAAACGTAATCGCTTTATTTTGAGATAAATCAATTTGTTCCGTTAGCGTTTCCAGTTGATCGTCGCCGTAGAAAATAGCATATAAACCGTCTTCGAAAGCCTGAATCGCTGTTTCCTGCGCTTTTATCAGATTGACTTTGTTGTGGTTGTAAATTGCCCCGAAACCTGCTTTTCCGGTATCGGTAAGGATAGGTAAATAGTTTTCTTTTGGAAGATGGATTTTGTCTTCGTCTTCAAACTCAAATGAAGAAGCATGGAATAATTGTACCTGATGATCTACAATCGATTCTATGAGCTTTTGCGTGGTAATTACAGGATTTTCTATTGCCAGCGCTATACTTTTTTCCTGCAGGAGCGGATGTTTTTTTCCTAATTTTTTAACTGAGATGCTTATATTCATTGATACCGGCTTTTATTTTGAAAGATGTAAAATACTAAATTAAAAAATAGGATTATACTGAGATAACCTTATTTTAATGTTAAAAATAATGCTTACAACCTGACTATAAAAGTAGTCTTTGATTTCCAAAAAAATACCCTGCCAATTGGTATTTGCGGGGTTTGGGTTTTTATTGGGATGATTTAGATTCTTTTCTTCTTTACTTTAGAAGTACTTACTTCACTGATCCATTTTGCTTGTGCTCTTGCTTGTTCTAAAGTAACTCCTTTCTGTTTGGATATTTGCTCCATGCTTAACTTGGCTCTTTCTTTAAAAGTTAATTTGCAGTTCATATTTTGTGAAATTTATAATGAAAATATCAAAGATTTAATTTATTACTTCTGCCAAATGGTTTATTACCCTCAAATGACTTCGAAAAGCATTACTTTTAGATTTTAGAAATAAACAAAAAATCACGATTATCGACTCTATATTTTGATTTTGTTTTCATGCACTATCCATGCTTTATCCATGCTTTATCCATGCTTTATCCATGCTTTATCTATGCTTTATCTATGGCTAAGCTATATAGATAAAATTACTAATTATTTAAACTTACGAAAGTAAGAAAAAGCATATATTTACGCTGTACAAAAAATAACCTAAAGAGTATTTTACCAAATTAATCGTGTTTTTTACAGATCACTATTTTTTTTAAAAAAATTAAATATCTTTGAATTATGAGCACAGCAACAAAACCAAAACACATTGGCAGAAATATTAGCCGAATCAGAGAGCTTCGTGGTATGAAACAAGAAGCGCTTGCAGCAGCTATTGGCATAAGTCAGCAAACTGTTTCCGGAATTGAAGGAAGCGAAGAAGTTGATTCTAAAAAACTTGTAGAAATTGCAAAAGCACTTGGCGTAACGGTTGAAGCTATTGAAAACTTTTCGGAAGAATCTGTTTTTAATTTCTTTAATAATTTTTACGATAATAGTGCTAATAATGGTCAGGGAAATGGAAACACTAATCATAATGCTTGCACTTTCAATCCTCTTGATAAAGTTGTTGAGCTTTACGAACGTTTGGTTCAGGCTGAAAAAGATAAAGTTGAATATTTAGAAAAATTGATGAAATTGAAATAATATTCTTGATAAAAGAATTTCTTATATATAAAATGCGCAATGGGAATTGCGCATTTTTTTTGTTTTTAAAGATATAATTCTTCTCTTATTTTGATTAAATTTTGGATCGCTTTTTCTTCATCCGGCTTTTCAGGTAAAGTTGAGGTTTGATAATGACTTTCGATTGAAGCAATTAGATTATCTGCCATTTCGAGTAAATCATCGTATTCTCTGTTTCCGGCTTTTATGTCGAGTAATTCCTCCCGATTTGAAACCCTGATATTTAATTTTCCCGTCGAAAGAATTTGTTCTGCGGTTTGCAAAAGCCTGATGGTGTGCATCATATTTTTACTGTCGTAATTTTTTCCGTGCTGCTGGTTGGTGTTGTAGCGGTCTTCGTTTCGTTTTTCTATCCAGTTCCAGTACTCAGTATATTCTTTACAGTATTTGGAATAGCCATCCTGATTGCAGGATAAATAACCGATTAGTTTTTCACCTTTTGGAATCGATGAAAGCGAAACTTCATTGGAGTTTATTTTCTGAATAATGCCTTTATAACCCAGTGTTTTCCCGGAATCGTAAAACATCGCAAACATTCCTTTTGAATTGGGAAGATCGACCAAACCAATCTGTTCCTGCTTTAAATCATTTTCCGTCAGAAATTCTAATACCGAAACGGTTTTATAACCTTCTAAAACATAACAAAAATCCAAAAGGCTTTTCTTTTCCTTTGGTAACGGATTTACGATTTTCTTGTTTAAACCTCTCGCCTTTTTGATTTGCGTTACGGCATAACCCGCAAAAGAATCTTTGCAGAGTTTCGACAGAAAATCTTCGATTTTTAACTGCTCCATCAACGGATGTTTGTACAAAATACAATCGTCCGGCGAAGCCAGAATCTCCAGAATATTTGGATTATTTTTAAGCAGTAATTCGACAAAACGACCAATTTCATAATATACCTCATCATTGGTTTCATTACTGATCTGCGGAATATAATCCAGCCCAAAGAATTTTTCTTTAGGTAAATAATAAACCCCTTTTATATCGGTATCTGATGTTGGTGTATTTAGCCCAAACGATTTACTTCCTGAGATTACTTCGAAAAGGATTAGGTTTTGGGATTTTAGATATTGAATGGTCATAGCTAATGTTTTAAATTATAACGCCAATAATCTGGAAAATATGGAGTTTTAAAGTAATAATGTGCAATTGTTCTTAATGAAGAAAATCCATATTTATCAGTCCTGTATTCATATTGAAATTCATCTTTTCTTTTTAAAATTTTACTCTTGAAATCTTGAAATGATAATTCTTTGTCAAATTCAGAATACATACTTGTTTCAATTTGATAACCGTCATTAATTGACCTCGAAAATAATTGCTCTTCTAAATCATTCTCAGTATCTTCAATAAGATGTTTTGAATTGGAGTTTATGCTATGATGCGGTATAAATAAACCTAAAGTAATATCATTTTCAATGATGAATTTCCTAGTTTCATAGTATGTTTTTTCTAAATCTAATATTGCGATATATTCCATTATAATTGCTAATAATGGTGAAACAGAGTCAATATAATAAACAGGTTTTATGCCAGTAACGGTGTATTTTATGACGCTTTCTATATTGTTTGCTGCATCAGGAAATTTATTATATTTCTTTTTAAGAAACTTTAAATAACCTAATATGTTAAGAAGATATTGCTTCGCTGATTCAACATCACCAAAATAAATTAACAAATTAATATTGTCTATTATTGGAATTGAGTGAATATCGAGTAATGGTCTTGATAGAACATTTATATTCTGCAAGGTATTGTTTATTCTATCATTATAGCCTTTATACTGGTCTTTTTGAATTTTATCTTTGAAAGAGATAATAAAACTATTTAGTAATACATTAAAATCATAACTTCTAATTGTATATCCTATCTGTTCATATCTACCTCCATTTTCATAG
This sequence comes from Flavobacterium calami, assembly GCF_038290035.1. Taxonomy (NCBI): domain Bacteria; kingdom Pseudomonadati; phylum Bacteroidota; class Flavobacteriia; order Flavobacteriales; family Flavobacteriaceae; genus Flavobacterium; species Flavobacterium calami. The sequence continues at coordinate 94,208 of NZ_JBBYHS010000011.1, read as the reverse complement.
TGTAAGCCATCTTTTAACTCTAATAGATTTAAATTCCTTTCTAAAAGTTCTTCAATAGTGAAATTAAAAAAGATGTAAAATTGATTGAATAATGCTAAAACTTCTTTGTTTGTTTCTAATTTGTTTTTCAAAATCCAATACCAATATTTTAGTATTAAATGAGTTAAGTATTTTTTTGCAATTGATAAATTATTGTAGTTTTTTGATTCTGTGTAAATTATATATGCTATTAAGTTAACGGATTGAAAAATAAGTTTTTGTGAACGACTTAATCTACCTTTTGTTATAGAAAATGAATTTTTAAATAATAAATTATTTAATAATGAATCAAAATCATTCGAAACATTTTCACCTACATTTAGATTTACTAAAACTCTATTGAAAAGCCTAATATTTTCATCGTCTATTAATAAATATTTACTGAAAATTTCTTCTGATAATAATTTTGACAAATCAAATATGTTCCATTCTTTAAATTCAATCCCTTTATTTACAAATTCTTTAGTCGAAAAATCATTCAAAATTGCTCTGATTTTCTCTTCTATCATTCCATTATAAACTAAAACAACTTTAACTGGAAGTTTGTCAAAATCTTTATATGTAGTTTTAAAATCTTTATCAGCTGTCATTAATAGAGTATTTCTTACTCCATTTTTTTCTCTAAACCATTTATGACTATCAATATTGCCTGCTTTTAATTCAAAATAAAAACGTTTCTTTTTATTATCCTCTGGATCAATTTTTACAGCAACAATATCTTTACCATATTGTGAAAATCCTTTATACTCTTTAGGAGTAGAAAGGATTTCATATTCCAAAGTTTGAAGAAGAATTGTAAAAACTACATCTAATTCATTATCTTCTTTTAAAGATTCTAAATACTCTTTTATTATTGTTGGTTTAATATTCATTATTTATTAAATCTTTCAAGTTGATATTCGTATAATTCGGGATTTTTATATACTCTTGTATCTATGTACATTTGAGACTCTACTTTACCTAAAGGCATTACATTCTCCTCGTGTTCAAATTTCCAACTATTCCCTCTAATGATTGAAGTACTTTTGAATAAACTAGATAGCCCGGAAGGATTATTTCTAACGCTTTCCATCATTTTAGCTCTATTTTCATTTTCTAAATTATAATATAAATCCATTAATGATTTTTCATTGTAATAAGGATTTAGGTCGTTATTCTTATATTTTAACTCTTTAATCTCTTTATATAGTTCAAGTGATTGTTTTATAGGTTTCAAGAACGCTGTTTTTTTTCTTGATTTAGGGATTAAGTTTTCCAACCATTCAATTAATGTTTCGTTATAACATTCATAAACAAGAATGCTTAACTGCATTTGAAGGTTTTCAATCACTTTATGAAATTTAGAATCTTTTAATTTGATTAATATTGGTAAAAGTTTGTCAAATGAATGTGGAAAATTGCAAATCATTGCTATTGCTAAAACTTGTTCCTCTTCAGTATTAAGTTTTAATAAATTAATTTGCATTGGTTTTTCTCTTCCTGACATTATCATTTCAATAGGTAATAATCCTGTTCTTTGTTTGGTAGATATTAATGATAAAATAAATTCTTCTGTTTTGTCTCTTGAAGTTGACCAAAAATGTGATAAAGGTTCTTCAAAAAGACTAATAGAATTTCTATACCAACCATTACTATAAATTACTCCAATTAGATGAAATAAATATTTAGGTTCTTTAAAATTATAAAAGAAAGAACTTATTGCTTTGATGTTCTGTGTTCGGTTTAGGTAACCATGTAAAAGTTCGTATTTTAAATCTTCAAATTTTTCAAAACCATATGTAATTGAATGAAAATAACTGTTGATTTCATTTTCATCAGGATTTTCAAAAAACTCAAATAATTTGTTAGAAAGCGTTTCAGAATCTTTAGGAGTTATGAATGGAGAGTTCATCAAGCTTTCAATAATTCTAGTTTTATAGTATAAATATTCTGTGCTACAATCCTTAATTAAGATTTCTAATAGTTCATTATAAATTATTTGTGAATTTATATTCAATAACGAATAAGACCAAAAAGTTTCTTTTGCGGAGTTTGTTAATCGCTGTTTAAGTTTTTCTAAGAATTCAACTTTACCTTTATTTATTAATGAGCTAATTAAACTTACTAAATAATGAGGTATTGCGGTTTTGTATCTGTCTAAAAGATAGTTGGTCAGTTTAATTGAGAAATCTTCTTTTTTATTAACAAGCGAATACAAATATTCATTTAAATAATATCTGCTTTCTTCTTCCTTATTAGAATCTAAAAAATCACTGATTTGTTCAATACTTATATCTTTGGAAACAAGAAAAATATAAAATATTTTCCCAAAGTTTCTTAACTCATAAATTATGTTTAATTTTTGTTTTAATTCATTTTTAAATGATACAACATCAGTTCCTTTACTATCTAATTCTACTAAATACTTAACTCTAAAGGCATCAAATATTTCAGTGTAAGCATTTATAATATTACCATAACTATACTCATTTTTTATAAGTTCCTCAAATTCGTGAATTGTTTTAAAAGATTCTTCAATATTATCAGATAAGCTAATAGTTAGCTTAGAAGTAATCATTGTTTTTAAGTAATCATATATTTCTGTGGAATATAAATCTACTACATAATTACCATCGGAATTCTTTATAATAATCCCTTTTATTTCTAATTCAGAATACTTCTTTAGATCAAGAGAATCAATTAAAGTTTCTCTAGTTTTGAAAATATGTGTGAATAGATTCTCTAGTTGTTTCGATTGTTCCATAATCTATTTTAGCATTTTTAAAAAAAACAAATCCAACTCCTCATTCAACTTCTTCCCGCTTCCCAACTTACCCGCATTTTCCTGATTAAATTTTACGGTTTCCAGTAAAAAATCAGTTATTAAAGCTTCTTTTGGGTGCAGGTATTTTTCGCCTTGAGTGGCTTTTATTTGCTGTAATTCCAGTATTTTTTCCTGTATGTTTTTCGGTGCAATTGACAATACATCAGCAAAAGCTACGGGCGGAAACGTATTGTTTTCTATAATCCATTTTCCGGCTAATGCGGTGCGTAAGGCGTAGAAATAACTTTTTAGTTTTACTTCTTCCATTTCGCAGACTTCCATGAAATTTTTTGTCGTTCCTAAATAATGGTGTAAAACCGCTATTGGCGAGAAACATTCCGTGGCTATCTCACGCATTTGTTTTGCAAATTCTTCGTTCTCTAAATACACAACAGGCGAAAACAACCACTCGATCAAAGGTGCGTTAGATTTTGCTAATAATTTTATGGCTTTCCGTAAATCCCAGCCGGAACCGTCAAGATCGTCTTCGGTCATGAATTCGATTACGTCGGATTGTTCCCAAAGCGACAAATAATACTCGGGTTTGTGTTTGTAGATAAAACGAATATCATAGTCGCTGTCCGGAGAAGCAAATCCCCAGGCACGGCTTCCGGATTCTACGGCAAAGAGTATTTCTACGTCTTTTTCGAGTTCTATCTGTTTTAATTTTTGGAGTATTTTTTCTTTCATGGCTGGTTTCAAATATAGATAAACAACAAAGCTTTAAAGCAGGTAATAATACGTGATTTTTTAAAGGTGCTGAGATTCTAAGTTGCTCAGGTTTTTTCTTTCCTGTGCTATATTAATCTCGCAAAGTCGCAGAGTCGCAAAGTTTTTTGTTTCACGCAGATTCTAGCAGATTTAAAATGATTTTTATAAATAATCTGCGAGCATCTGCTTAAATCTTTTTAAATCTGCGTGAAAAATTATTGACAGTCAAAGTAACCATAATATTTGTCATTTCGACGAAGGAGAAATCTTCGCGAGAAACTCCATACAGAATGTCGCCAATCTTTATCGAATCCCGTGTGAGATTTCTCCCTTCGGTCGAAATTGACAAACTATGCGTAAAAATTCTTTGTGAACTTTGCGGTTAAAATCACTACAAAGCGTTAGACGCACTGCAGTGCGTTTCTGCACTGAATGCTGTGACCGCGACTGAACACTAAAAATCAATCCTCACGGCTCCCGTCATCTGCCATTCTGACCAACTTAGGCGTAAACTTCGCTACAACATCCACTAAATCCTGTTGCGCTTCCATTACCTGATTGATATCTTTATACGCCATTGGGGCTTCGTCCAGACCTGCTCCGATAAGCGTAACGCCATGATCTTTCAGGATCGATTTCATTTCGGTTTGTGTGATGTTTTTTATAGCTTGGGTTCTGCTCATTTGTCTTCCTGCTCCATGCGAAGCCGAATTGATGGCGTTCTCCTCGCCTTTTCCTCTCACCAAAAATCCCGGTGCGGTCATACTTCCCGGAATGATTCCCATAATGCCTTTTCCAGCCGGAGTTGCTCCTTTTCTATGCACAATCACTTCTTCGCCGTTCCAGATTTCTTTCCAGGCAAAATTATGGTGGTTTTCGACTTTGACTAAAATCGTGGCTCCTAGAGCGCGTTCCATTTTGTTATGGATAATCTCGTGACAAGCCGAAGCGTAATCTCCCGCCAAGTTCATGGCAAGCCAATATTCTTGTCCTAATTGTGAGTTCATATCTAAATACGCCAAGTTTTTTGCTACTTCTGGAAGTTTACATTCGTCTTTGGCGATTTTAGTATAATGTCCGGCAATTGTGGCACCCATTCCACGTGAACCGGAGTGCGTTAGCAAAGCGACGTATTTTCCTTTTGGGATATCCAAAACCGCATCGTCTTTGGCAAATTCCATGATTCCGAATTCTACAAAGTGATTTCCACCACCCGAAGATCCTAATTGCGACCAGGCTTTATCTTTTAAATTCTTCACAAACGGATTCATATTGAATGTATCGTTCTCCAAAACCGCGTGATCTGATTTGTACTGACCGTGAAATCCGTGACCTGCTCCAAAAATAGAATTGGCAATTAATTCTCTTTTGAATTTAGCTTCGTTTTCAAAGTAAAAATCCTCCGGAATATCATAAACCGACAAAGCCATTCGACACCCAATATCAACTCCAACACCATACGGAATAATGGCATTTTTAGTCGCTAAAACTCCGCCAATTGGTAATCCGTAACCCTGGTGCGCGTCTGGCATTAATGCTCCCGCAACCGTAACAGGCAGTTTCATGGCCACTTCCATTTGTTTTCTGGCTCCGTCTTCGATATGATCCAATCCGTAAGCCGAATACGCATTCGGATTTTCATTTAAAGCGATGAAATCTTCTGGTTTTTCATTCGATTTTTCAATCAAAGCCACAGCCAGTTTGCTGAAGATTTTATCGTCTATATAATTTTCCGGAGTTTCTAAGACGTTTTTGAAATTTGTAATCATTTCGTCTCTTGTGAATCCGTTTCTTTTGCTGTTTATTTTTAAGGCAATCCCAATTATTTTTCCTTCTGGGAATCCTAATTCTAATATATCTGTTCCGTTTATTTGTGTTTTCATTTTTTTTTGTTTTTAAGGGATAAAGGTTCATAGGTTCATAGGTGTAAAGGTTTTATATTGCTGTGCAGTTATTTTAAAATCGACTGCCGTTTTTTTGTTGTTGTAATAAAATCTCATGAATTCTTCTAATTTCAGCTATAATTGGCTCCATTTCATATTCTACGTTGAACATTTTAAAAATATCCTTATCATAAAAATATGCTCTGAAAAATGTTCTATTATCATCTACAAAAGTTAATGGTCCCACATACTTTCGCGTTACTTTCCATGTAGAAAATTCTTTTAAAAAATCATCTAATTTTTCATCAAAATGTTCGATGTGATTCCGCATATCTCGATTTTTTAAAACATTTGAATCATTAATTTCATAAACTTCGCGTAGTTTTTCCCCTCTAATTTTATAATGTACTTTTTTGCTTGAAGGCCAAAAAAATCTGGAAATTCCTCCCGCATTAAGAATAATATTCTCAAATAAATCTAGAATCATATCGTCATTTTTACAATGATAGTTCCTCTTCATCCAAAATTTATTTAATGATTTAGCATCATTTAAAACTGAATGTGTTTTCTTTAATAAAGATTCAATATAGAAAGCTTGATCAAAAGGATGGATTTCAAATTCTGAATTTCTCATATCTCTCAATTTATTTTTTCAAAGATTCAAACACTACTACGCAGTTATTCTGCGTAGATTAATTCATTCTACTTTTTACTCAATTTATGTCATTTCGACGGAGGAGAAATCCTAGCGAGAAGCTAGCCACAGTATCTCCAATCTTTGTCGAATCCCGCGTGTGATTTCTCACTTCGTTCGAAATGACAAACTGTACCTCTTCACAAGATTAAATTTACCAATCTTTGCGGAGACGCACAGCAGTGCGCCTCTACAAACCTTTGTTACTTTGTCACTTTGTCACTTTGCAACTAATCTACCAACAATTGTGTCACAACCGCTGGATTCATGGCCCATTGCGCTGTATAAACCTCATCGGCAATTTCATTTTCGGTGATTGTTAAACCTTGGGCTTCTGCTTTTAGCTGTAACAAACTACCAATATTCAATTTGCTGTTTAGTTTTGCCAACAACGCCTGAACGCCTTTGAAATCCAAACCGCCTACAACCTGACCTCCGAAAGTCATCTCTAACCAAACGATTTCTCTTTTGGCTACATCCAACACTCCAAAAACCAAACCTTTGGCAACATTCTGCGTCACACGAACCTGATGATCTACGCACGACGGATCGTACGCTACACCTGTTCGCTCCGAAATTTTCATCGGATATTTACTGTTCATCCAACCTACAACCAAATTTGGAGTTATACTTCCGTTGCTGTAAGCATTACAGGTAAAAGTCACAAATTTTGCATCGGCTTTCGCCAATTCGTCGATGTTGATGTTGATGTATTCAGCAGTTCCAATTTTATTCGGAATACTTCTGATATCACCACTATGCTGACAACCTGTTGTGGTTAATCGGCTGAAAGAGCAGATATCTGAACGTATTTCATATGCGATATGACAGCTTAAATCCATATCCAGATGTTGTGCCGGCAAATCTTTCCCCCATTGCATAAACAATCGTACTTCGTTTCCTTCAATTGGGAAACGTGTTCCCATTAAAGCAACTGGTAAATCCTGAACCGTTTCGCTTCGATCTCCTATAGAAACCGGAATGTTAAACAATTGCGGATCGATATAGATTGTTTTGTTGGTGTTCGCTATTTTCACAAATCGTTTTTTCATGGCCAAAAGACACAATTCTTCGATTTGATTTTTCATTGCTTCCAACTGAAAATCTTCGTACAACTTCAATAAAGCGTTTGCTTCAATTCGTTTGTTTGTTCCACCCAAAGGTTTCACGCTTCTCTGCATGTTTTTATCAAAATAATTTTGAGCATACATATTTAATGTAAACACCAATCTCGCTGGAACTTTATCGATGATTTCTTCAAAATGAGCAATAGTTTCATCCGCTCCAAACCAAAGCATATTCGAGAATAACGAACGTGCAAATAAACCTGGACGCTGTTTCAATAAAGCAAACGTTTTATCGGCATCAAATTTCAATCTTGACGAATTCACTTTGCTTTGCCAAACATCGTACACCTGGTTATAAAATACATCCATTAAAAAATTCAATTTCTCAAATCCTTTTCTTTTGCTGTATTCTGCCAAACGAAGCGCGCGGATAAAACGAACCCACATTCCTCTTTTTGGATGCATCGTTTCGCACATTGCTTCAACATCCATATTCATATTGTTTAACCAATTTGCGACCATTAAACATTCTTTTCGGGAATATTTTAGTTTCAAATCTTTTTGAGATGCAATTCTTGCCTGAGCGCTTGTATCTAACGAATTATGAAAATGCTGACCGTTTTTAGCCGCTCTTTTGATAATCGTTTTTGGTTCGATAATCTGCAGCATTCCGGTATTTTTATACCATAAATAACGCAAAATATCGGTTGGCGTTTTCAAAAACTGCGAAGCCAGATCTTCAGTGCCATTTTCAATCAAAAGATCGATCACCAGCATTAAAGTTTCCTTCATCGCCACTTCTGTTTTTGGCAAAGGCAAATACTTCATCGCCAATTTTAAACTATCTACCTGAGTAGCGTCTAAAGCGGTTTTAGATTGCAATAATGAGATATAGAAGTCATTTAAATCTTTTTCTGTCCAAAATTCAAGCATTTTCAATTTGCTTCCTTGACCGATATTTTCGAGTTTTCCAAATTCAAACGGAGTTCCGCAAAAAGGGCAACCATTGTATTTTTCTAACGGAAAAGTATTATCCGGGATAATATGTCCACATTTTAAAGTTGTTCCGTTTTTCACACCTAAAACATTCCAGAAATAAGTTAGAATATGATCTATAACAGATTCACCTGTTGGAATATTCCATTCTTTTACCAATGGCGTCCAGTTTTTATCTGTTCCTAAAACTTCTCTCAAAACTTCTAAAACCTCGATTTTATAATTCGGGGTCACATTGTTTAAAGCGTGAAGCAAAGTTTCAGAAAATGTAAATCCAAGTTTTGAAACATTGGCTAACAAAACGGATGTCGTTCCTGATAAATTTTTAACATGATTCGCAATCATTTCTGATGGAATGAAAATAGCATTTTGACGTAAACTGATTTTTAATAATTCTTTTGTTTTCATTTTTTTTAATTTTTAAAATTTAGATAATGGTGTTTCTGAGTTCTACCTAAAAGAGTTTTGAAGTAAGAAACACTTGACCTGAAATTGGAGTGTAATTGATGAACTATTTATCTGGTGGGTTTCCCCGAAGAAGTAAGTTGATCTTGACCCTCGTTTTTATTAATGATGATTTTAAAACTTGTTCGGACTCGAACCGAAAGTAGCCGTGTTCTGAAGTAAGTTTTAATTGACCATTAATTGTGAAGCAGATGGGATTCGAACCCACGACCCGGACATTAAAAATGTACGAAGTAAGTTTTGATTGACCTTTGATGGATAATTTCAAAACTACCTGCTCTAACCACTGAGCTACTGCCTCAATTATGATTATAAAATAAAAAGGTAATGGTGTAAGTGGTACATTGGAAAGTGTTTTCGAAGTAACTCAAACTTGACCTGTTTTATTCTTTTTTTTTATTTCTATGAACGTTTGTTTTTATTTCTTGAACAAAGATTTCAAAACTAGTGCGCAGTTATTTTGCGTAGTGAAATTTTTGTTTTCATTTTTTAGAAATACTATTTGTTTTATTTCCTGAACAAAGATTTCAAATTCACTACGCAATTATTTTGCGCAGTAAAAAAAGAATTTTAAATTTGAGTAAAAAAGATCATGGATTTAGATAAAATCTATTCTGAATTACTTCTGAATATTGGCTTTTCAACAAATGAAATTCAACAAAACTGGCAGGATTTAGAAAAAGCATATTCCAAGAAATCAAGGCATTATCATAATCTCACGCATTTAAAAGAAATGATCGAAAGTTTTGAAATGTATTGCGATAAACTTCAAAATCCTAACGAAATATTATTTTCTATTTTTTATCACGATTTTGTGTATTCGGCTTCTAAAAAAGATAACGAACTCAAAAGTGCTGAGTATGCTTTGTCGATTTTACCTGAAAATGTCAATCTAAATAAACAATTAGTCTTTGATGCCATCTGCGCCACACAACAGCATCAGCAAAACGCAATTGAAGACATCAACTGGTTAATTGATTTTGATTTGAAAATTCTGGCGAAAGACTGGGATGATTATAAAATCTATTTTGAACAAATTCGAAAAGAATATCGCATTTACCCTGATTTTCTATACAAACCCGGACGCGCCAAAGCGTTGAAACATTTTCTGGAGAATGAATTTATTTTTCAGACTGATGAGTTTAGGAGTTTGTATGAAGAGAAAGCGAGAATTAATATTGAGAACGAAATAAAGTTATTAAGCTAAAAATTGAATCTCGCAAAGACGCAGAGGCGCAAAGTTTTTATTTAAAGTATTAATTAAACGCACAGTTTGTCATTTCGACCGAAGGGAGAAATCACACGCGGGATTCGACAAAGATTGGAGACGTTCTGTGCGGAGTTTCTAGTGTGATTTCTCCCTTCGGTCGAAATGACAAGAAATGAGGAAAATCCTTTTAATCCTTAAAATCTGTGAAAAAAAAACTTTGCGCCTTTGTGCCTTTGTGGCAACACACACAACCATGTCACAAAACAAAAACGCCTTAATTCGATACAAAACGATCGATAAATGCCTGCAGAATAAATACAGGCAATGGACCTTGGAGGATTTAATAGAATGCTGTTCTGAAGCTTTATCTGAATATGAAGGACGTCAAAACCCCATCAGCAAACGAACTATTCAGATGGATATTCAGCTGATGCGAAGTGAAAAACTGGGTTATAACGCTCCGATCGTGGTGTACGATAAAAAATATTATAAATATGAAGACGACGATTTTTCGATAACCGATATTCCGCTGACGGAAACCGATATGAATGTCTTGACAGAAACGGTTTCGATGTTAAAGCAGTTCAAGGATTTCTCTCTATTTAATGACGTATCGGATATTTTACAGCGACTGGAAGATAAAATCTATGCTGAAAAGTCGCATACAAAACCGGTAATTTATCTGGATAAGAATGAAAAACTCAAAGGCCTTCATTACTTAGACGAAATATATCAGGCAATTATCAAAAAAATGGTTTTAATTATTACTTATAAATCTTTTAAATCACGAGACGAAACCAAATTTCATTTTCATCCTTTTATTTTGAAGGAATTTAATAATCGATGGTTTTTGGTTGGGAAGAAAAAAGCATCTCAACCTATAACCAACTTGGCTCTGGACAGGATCATTTCGATTGATTACGATTTTAATCTTCTGTATTTAGACGAAGATTTTGATGCCGAATCGTATTATAAAAATGTAATTGGGGTAACTGTTAACTCAGGTTTACAACCGAGACGAATCGAACTTTGGATTGATTCTGAGAATGCGCCTTATGTCCTGACAAAACCTTTGCATCATACACAAAGACTGATTCAGGAAAATGAGGATAAAAGCATTATTGTTCATCTTTTTGTGATTCCGAATTATGAAATGGAGCGCCTGCTATTGGGATTTGGCTGCGGAATCGAAATTCTTCGTCCGGAAAGTTTTAGAAAACGAATAAAGGAAACACTTCAAAAAACACTTGATAAATATGATGAACAAATCCCGACTGAATAAACCGGATTCTTCAAAAACATAAATCAGACACTTCATTTTATTATAACAATAATTATTGCTATGCTAAATTCATTAAAACTTAAAAAAAGAATGGTATATTTCAATTAAAAAGATTCCTTTAAAACCCACAAATTCAAAAACATTTACTAATTAACCTAAAATTTATCATAAATTAATATGCATGCATAGTATTTTTTGATTATATTTGAAATCGATATAGTTATTTATGAAAGATAAAACGATAGATTATATTTTAAGAGCCACCTGGCAAGCCGTTTCCCGAATGTATAACGAGGAAGCTGCTAAATATGATGCGACAATGGCAACGGGATTTGCACTTTTAAGCATTGATAAGGAAGAAGGAACTCCATCAACCGCCCTTGGTCCAAGAATGGGAATGGAAGCTACCAGTCTCACAAGAACATTAAAATCGATGGAAGACAAAGGTTTGATTGTTCGAAAGAAAAATCCAACTGACGGAAGAGGTGTTTTGATTTACCTGACCGAATTTGGAAAAGAAAAAAGAGAGTTATCTAAAAATACTGTTCTGAAATTTAATGAGACCGTTCGAAAACATGTTTCAGAAGAAAAGCTTCAGCATTTTATCGAAGTTTCTGAAATCATCAACGAATTAATTCAGGACAAAAACATATTTAATCACACGAGCGCCAGCGAACTGGCGAAGCAAACAGAAAATGAATAGGTTTTCCTAAAGCCAGTTTAAATTCTATTAAAAAAAATAAAATATCTAATATGAAACGCACAATTAAAAAAGTTGCTGTAATTGGATCCGGAATTATGGGTTCAGGTATAGCTTGTCATTTTGCCAACATTGGTGTCGAGGTTTTACTGCTTGACATCGTTCCCCGCGAACTGACTGAAGCTGAAGCTAAAAAAGGATTAACACTTGAAAGTAAAGCCGTTCGCAACCGTGTGGTAAACGAACATTTGGCGAATTCATTAAAATCAAAACCTTCTCCTATTTACAGTCAAAAATTCGCAAGCAGAATCACAACTGGAAATACAACTGATGATATGGCAAAAATTGCCAATGTGGACTGGATTATTGAGGTTGTAGTGGAACGTTTGGATATTAAAAAAACGGTTTTTGAACAAATCGAGAAATTCCGTAAACCGGGAACTTTAGTTACCTCTAATACTTCTGGAATTCCAATTCACTTTATGAGCGAAGGAAGAAGCGAAGATTTTCAACAACACTTCTGCGGAACTCACTTTTTTAACCCTGCGCGTTACTTAAAATTATTCGAAATTATTCCTGGTCCAAAAACTTCAACTGAAATATTGGATTTCTTGAACGAATACGGATCTAAATTCTTAGGGAAAACTTCGGTTGTTGCTAAAGATACTCCGGCGTTTATTGGAAACCGAATTGGTATTTACGGAATCCAGAGTTTATTCCACTTGGTGAAAGAAATGGGATTAACGATTGAAGAAGTTGATAAATTGACTGGTCCGGTTATCGGTCGTCCAAAATCGGCTACTTTCCGTACCGTTGATGTTGTTGGTTTGGATACTTTGGTACACGTTGCCAATGGTATTTACGAAAACTGCCCAACAGACGAACAACACGAATTGTTCAAACTTCCTGAATTTGTTACAAAAATGATGGAGAATAAATGGTTGGGAAGCAAAACCGGACAAGGTTTCTACAAAAAAGTAGATAAAGATATTCTTTCTCTTGACTTAGATACATTAGAATACCGTGCTGCGAAAAAAGCAAGTTTTGCTACATTAGAATTGACTAAAACTATCGATAAACCAATTGATCGTTTTAAAGTTTTGGTTAAAGGAACAGACAAAGCAGGAGAATTCTACCGTAAGAGTTTCGCTGGAATGTTTGCTTATGTGTCAAACAGAATTCCTGAAATCTCAGACGAATTATATAAAATTGATGATGCCATGAAAGCTGGTTTTGGATGGGAAAATGGTCCATTCGAAATCTGGGATGCTATCGGTGTTGCCAAAGGAATTGAAATCATGAAAGCTGAAGGTTTAGAGCCTGCTGCATGGGTTACTGAAATGCTGGCTTCTGGAAGCGAGAGTTTCTATACTGTAAAAGAAGGAGCGACTTATTTCTATAACATTCCAACAAAATCACAAGTAAAAGTTCCTGGACAAGATTCATTTATTATTCTGAACAACATTCGCGAAAGCAAAAAAGTTTGGAGCAACAGCGGTGCAATCATTCAGGATTTAGGAGATGGAATTTTGAACTTAGAATTCCAATCTAAAATGAATACAATTGGTGGTGATGTTCTACAAGCTATCAATAAAGCAATCGACTTATCTGAAAAAGAATATCAAGGTTTAGTTATTGGAAACCAAGCAGCGAATTTCTCTGTTGGGGCTAATATCGGAATGATTTTCATGATGGCGGTTGAGCAGGAATACGACGAATTGAACATGGCAATTAAATTGTTCCAAGATACCATGATGCGCGTTCGTTATTCTTCAATTCCAGTTGTAGTTGCGCCTCACGGAATGACTTTTGGTGGTGGATGCGAAATGAGCTTACACGCTGATAAAGTGGTTGCTGCTGCAGAAACGTATATGGGATTAGTTGAATTTGGTGTTGGCGTACTTCCTGGTGGTGGTGGATCTAAAGAAATGGCTTTAAGAGCTTCAGATTTATTCCGTAAAAACGATGTGGAATTGAATGTTCTTCAAGAATATTTTTTAACAATCGCTATGGCTAAAGTTTCAACTTCTGGTTACGAAGCTTTTGATACAGGACTTCTTCAACATGGAAAAGATGTTATCGTCGTAAACAAAGATCGTCAGATTGCTGAAGCTAAAAAACATGCTTTGTTAATGGCTGAAGCTGGTTATACACAACCAATCAGAAGAACGGATGTAAAAGTATTAGGAAAACAAGCTTTAGGTATGTTCTTAGTTGGAACAGATCAAATGGAAGCTGGAAAATACATTTCTGAGCACGATAAGAAAATCGCTAACAAACTGGCTTATGTAATGGCTGGAGGTGATTTATCTGAAGCAACTTTAGTATCTGAACAATATTTATTAGATATCGAACGTGAAGCTTTCTTGAGTTTATGTACAGAGCGTAAGACTTTAGAAAGAATTCAATACATGTTGACTAAAGGAAAACCGCTTCGTAACTAGAAAAATAGATAAAAGAAGAAAGAAGCAAGAGAAAAGACAAAACTCTGTTTTGAAATCTTGCTTCTTGCATCTTGCATCTTTCTTCTACCAATCTTAAAAAAACAAAAACAAATGAAAACAGCATATATAGTAAAAGCATATAGAACAGCAGTTGGAAAAGCTCCAAAAGGTGTTTTTAGATTTAAAAGACCTGATGAATTAGCTGCAGAAACCATTCAATTTATGATGGATGAACTGCCTGATTTTGACAAAAAACGTATCGATGACGTTATGGTAGGAAATGCAATGCCGGAAGCGGAACAAGGTTTAAACGTTGGGCGTTTAATCTCTTTGATGGGATTAAAAGTAGAAGACGTTCCTGGTGTTACCGTAAACCGTTACTGCGCATCTGGATTAGAAACTATCGGAATGGCGACTGCTAAAATCCAATCAGGAATGGCAGATTGTATCATCGCTGGTGGTGCAGAAAGTATGAGTTATATTCCGATGGGAGGTTACAAACCAACTCCGGATTATAAAGTTGCTGCTGCAGGTCACGAAGATTATTATTGGGGAATGGGCTTAACTGCTGAAGCGGTTGCTAATCAATATAAAATTTCAAGAGAAGATCAGGATGAGTTTGCTTACAACTCTCACATGAAAGCGTTGAAAGCGCAGGCAGAAGGAAAATTTGACAAACAAATCGTTCCAATTACTGTTGAGCAGACTTTCATCAATGAAAATGGTAAAAAAGAAACTAAATCATACGTTGTAAATAAAGACGAAGGTCCAAGAGCAGGAACTTCTAAGGAAGCTTTAGCAGGTTTAAAACCAGTTTTCGCTGCTGACGGAAGCGTAACTGCTGGTAACTCTTCTCAAATGAGTGATGGTGCTGCTTTTGTTTTAATCATGAGCGAAGAAATGGTAAAAGAATTAAACCTTGAACCAATTGCACGTTTGGTAAACTTTGCTTCTTCTGGTGTTGAACCAAGAATTATGGGTATCGGTCCTGTAAAAGCAATTCCGAAAGCATTAAAGCAAGCGGGATTAACATTGAATGATATCGAATTAATTGAATTAAACGAGGCTTTTGCTTCACAAGCTTTAGCAGTAACTCGTGAGTTAAATATCAACCCAGATATCGTAAACGTAAACGGTGGAGCGATCGCTTTAGGTCACCCGCTGGGATGTACAGGAGCGAAACTTTCTGTTCAGTTGTTTGATGAAATGAAACGCAGAGGTAATAAATACGGAATTGTGAGTATGTGTGTGGGTACTGGGCAAGGTTCTGCGGGGATTTACGAGGTGTTGTAGTTTTTTAAGAGGAAAGAAGCAAGAAGCAAGACTTAATTTTGAGATGAATATGTTCTGAAAAAAACGGTTTTAAAAAGTAGTAAAAAACTTACTTTTAATTTTTCTTTCTTATCTTGCCTCAAAAAACATGAAACACAATTTTAAGAATTTGAAAATTTGGATTTTAGCTATGGAAATCACTAATGATATCTATAAATTAACCGCCACTTTTCCGAAATCAGAAACGTACAGTTTAACAAGTCAAATGAATAGATGTTCTGTTTCAATGCCTTCTAATATTGCTGAAGGTTCAAACAGAGGAAATAAACATTTTCAGCATTATTTGAATATTAGTTTAGGTTCGTCATTTGAATTACAAACACAATTATTGATAGCTTTTCAAAATGATTATCTATCCAAGACAAAAACAGAAGAAATAGAAAACAAAATAATTGAATTTCAAAAGATGACCACAGGCTTCATAAATAAGTTAGATTAAAAATCTTGCTTCTTGCTTCTTGCTTCTTTCATCTTTTACCTAAACAAAAAATAAAATGGCAGATACAATCGAGAAAAACGTAACCCGTGGTGGTCAGTTTTTAGTTAAAGAAACAAAATGCGAGGATATCTTCACACCAGAAGATTTCTCGGAAGAGCAGTTAATGATGCGTGACTCTGTAAAAGAGTTCGTTGACAAAGAATTATGGGCGCATAAAGATCGTTTTGAGAAAAAAGATTACGCTTATACAGAATCATCTATGCGTAAAGCTGGTGAACTAGGACTTCTTGGAGTCGCTGTTCCTGAAGAATACGGCGGATTAGGAATGGGATTTGTTTCTACAATGTTAGTTTGTGACTACATTTCCGGAGCAACAGGTTCTTTCTCAACTGCTTTTGGTGCTCACACAGGAATTGGAACTATGCCAATTACACTTTACGGTACTGAAGAACAAAAGAAAAAATACGTTCCGAAATTGGCTTCTGGAGAATGGTTTGGAGCTTACTGTTTAACTGAGCCAGGTGCAGGATCTGATGCTAACTCAGGAAAAACTAAAGCAGTTTTATCTGAAGACGGAACTCATTATTTAATTACAGGACAAAAAATGTGGATTTCGAATGCAGGTTTCTGTAGCGTTTTCATCGTTTTTGCTCGTATTGGAGATGATAAAAATATTACAGGTTTCATCGTAGAAAACGATCCTTCAAACGGAATTTCTATGAATGAAGAAGAGCATAAATTAGGAATCCGTGCTTCTTCTACTCGTCAGGTTTTCTTCAACGAAACAAAAGTTCCAGTTGAAAACATGTTATCTGAAAGAGGAAACGGTTTTAAAATCGCAATGAATGCTTTAAACGTTGGGCGTATTAAATTGGCTGCTGCTTGTTTAGATGCACAAAGAAGAGTTACTTCTGGAGCTGTAAAATATGCTAACGAAAGAATTCAGTTCAATACTTCTATTTCAACTTTTGGAGCAATTCGTTCTAAATTAGCTGAAATGGCAACTAGCGCATACGCTGGAGAAAGTGCTTCTTACCGTGCTGCAAAAGATATCGAAGACAGAATCGCTGCTCGTGAAGCAGAAGGAACTTCTCATCAGGAAGCAGAATTGAAAGGTGTTGAAGAATATGCTATCGAGTGTTCTATCCTGAAAGTAGCGGTTTCTGAAGATATTCAAAACTGTTCTGACGAAGGAATTCAGATTTTTGGTGGAATGGGATTCTCTGAAGATACTCCAATGGAAAGTGCCTGGAGAGATGCTCGTATCGCTCGTATCTACGAAGGAACAAACGAAATCAACAGAATGCTTTCTGTAGGTATGTTGATTAAAAAAGCAATGAAAGGTCATGTTGATTTACTTGGACCAGCAATGAAAGTTCAAGAAGAATTAATGGGAATTCCATCTTTTGATACTCCAGATTTCTCTGAATTATTTGCAGAAGAAAAAGTAATCGTGGCTAACTTGAAAAAAGTTTTCTTAATGGTTGCCGGAAGCGCTGTTCAAAAATATGGTCCAGATTTAGATTCTCATCAGCAATTATTAATGGCTGCTGCTGATATTTTGATCGAAATCTACATGGCTGAAAGTACAATTTTGAGAACTGAGAAATTAGCAAAAACTCAATGCGAAGACAAAGTTCAGGAGCAAATCGCTATGGCAAAATTATACTTGTACAAAGCGGTTGATATCGTAAACTCAAGAGGAAAAGAAGGAATCGCTTCATTCTCTGAAGGTGATGAGCAACGTATGATGTTAATGGGACTTAAACGTTTCACAAAATATACTAATCTGCCAAACGTGGTAGCTTTGAGAGAAAAAATCGCAGAAAAATTAGTTGCAGAAAATTCATACTGTTTCTAATATTCACAATAGTTTTTTAGCTTTTAATTTGTTAAATCCGCATTTGTCCCGAAACAAATGCGGATTTTTTATTTTGAGATTTAAAATCTTAAGCTCTTAGTCTGAAGGAGACTACATTTGAACTTTTGTTTTATCTAACTCACCTATAAAAGGAATAGACTCCTGAATTTTATTACGAATTACGGTCTGCAAGTAAACTTCTAACTGAATGAACTTTGCCGCATTAATTGCTCCAATCGCTTTTTTTGCCTGACTATAAGTTTTTGAGTATAATTTTTCATAATCCTGATTATTTTTCAAAGCACCTTTGGCTAATTCGTCTGCTTTTTCTTCTGTAAGGGTTGCATAATTTACCGCATAATCATTAATCAGTTTTAACTTTGTTTGTCCAAGTGTTTTTCGTACCGATTCATAATTTTCGTAAACCTTTGTAAAAGCTGCTGCCTGTGTTTCTGAGAGATTCATATATTCTCTCACAAGATCACTTTTGGTTTTTCCGTAAAAACTCTGTATTAAATCTACATCATCTTTGTAGGACTGAGCTTGAGATGTAAATGAGACAATTACTAAAATAAGAACGATACTTAATTTTTTCATATTTTTAATTTTAAGTTGATTTATAAATATTCTATACTCAATAAATAAAATATTCAAACACATTTTTTCCCTAAAAGAAAGAATACTGATACGCCGCAGTCAATGCATAATAATTTAACCCGTTATTAGTGTAAGCTCCTACATGATATTGAAATCGGAGTGATTGTCCTTTGCCTATTGGTGTAGAAAATGTTCCGCCAATACGCCAGTTATCAATTTCGCTGTCATCAGAAACACCATCTATGATTGTTTTACCTCCAAAAAACCAGTTGGTATTAAAACCAAGCCACATATTATTTTTGAAATAATAACTTGCATGTCCCTGCAAACTATAAGTGTGTTTCTGTTCCAGTTTTTTACCTAAAAAATCATTATTATCGGTGTAAAACCAGATTCCGCCATAAAGCTCTGCATATACATGGGAAAATCGTTTAGAAATACCTATTTCAGGCTTAAATGCCCAACGGTTTGTTCCTATATTAATTCGTTTGTCACCATAATATTTTCCTGTTGGAATTGAGGTTACCAGACTGACCCCTAAAATTGTCTTTTGCTCATAATTCCTGAATTCGGATTTATCAAGAGCCGGAGATCCCAGCAAATTGATTCCAAATCGGATTTTTGTATCTCCGAAACCTGTTCTGGAGCCTGTTAAAAGTTCTCCGCTTACATTGGCAGATCCATCCATAAAAGAATATGGCACTGCTATTTGTATACGTGCCAGTTTATTTGCCAATCCAAATGTTCTTACATAAGTAGCTAAAAGATTGTGGCTTTGAATTGTAAAATCATAAATAGGTAATGATGGCTCTGTCAATACGTTTCCATCTATAAAAGCATATCCAACCGAAGCTACATTTAATTTTTCAGGAACATTGGCATAAACTCTGGGTTCTAAATCCTGACTATAAACAGACATTACAAATAAGAAAGAGCATAATGTAAAAAAATGCTTTTCTAATAGGGCATAAAATATTTTTTCTGGCATAAATCAGCGGTTTCAGAACATTATATCCTATTTCTTTATTCTTTAATTTCTTCCGGTTTTGGCGCATGAATTTCACCATCATAAGAAATAAAAGCCCTATTATTACTATTGACAGAAAGAGATGTTCCTCCATCAAAATAAACTGAAAAAAGAAGGTCATAAACATCCTCTTTGCCTTTTACAGTCGCCTTTACATTATATGACTTTTTCTTTTTTTCAATTTGAATATTTTCAGGAACTCCTTCAAATTTTATCCCGCCATCGCCTCCTCCGTAAGGCACATTAAATGCACGCCCAAAAAAAGGCAGATCGCAGGTTGTCTTAGTTTCATTAAATTTTAAAAAATAGGTATTATAGTCTAAATTCAGAAGTCTACCTCCTTGAGGCATGGCTTTTTGTGCTTCAAAAACAAAATTTTTAGAATCAATCATGGCTTCGATTTCTTTTTGTTTTTGCAATTCTCTTTCTGCTTTTAACTGTTTCTTTGATTTTTCCTGAGCTAAAACCGGAAAAACTAAAAAACATAATAATACTAATAGGCATAATTTACTTTTCATAAAACAAATATTTATTAGTTAATTAAGAAACAAAAAACTATTTTTTGGTGAATCGCATAGCAGTGATATTGCCTGAGATAAGATTTAGTGTCTTACCATCATCAGTTATAGTATAGGTGGTTATTTTTTGGAGTGTACTCATATAAACCTGTTCCCCCTGTCCATCCATACACATCATTTTCGTCATCGCCATCGGCTGTGTAAAATCAATTTTATTTCCCGTAACATTTAGCTTTCCGGAAAAGGAGTTACAGCTGCTATTACCAGAAACCTGATTTTCTTTAATATTAAAAATTATTGTTGGTTTTTTATCTGGATATAGACCCTCAAAAGCGATTCGGGGTCCTGTTATATAATTCAGTTCCCAGTTCCCTTCTAATTCAGAAACAGCATTCTTTTTTTTACATTTAAAAACGTTACAGGAAATTAATATGAAACTGCAAAATATAAGTACGGAAACATTCTTCATCATAATCTTAAGAATTTAAATATTAATGAATTAGAAAAACAGAAAACAGGATTTTTTTATTAAATACCTATACGAATTTAAGGATTATTTTTTAGTTCACCATCCAAAGCAAATTAAATTAAAACAAATAGTTTTAGATTTTTTTAACGTAAACAGTTAATGATTTTCTTAGGTTTTAAGCTAAATTTACTTAAATTTTAATTTAAATGCCTCACTTATGAAAAAAATAATTGTTTCTTTCGCAATAATTGCAGTCTTAATAATTGGCTGTAAGACCAGTACAAAATCAAATGACACAAAAACTTTAACGGTAAATTTAGAGCCAAAAAGTAATAGCACAGTTACCGGGACTGCAACCTTTACCGAGAAAAACGGCAAAGTGACTTTTACGGCAAAAATAGCAGGTCTGCAGCCGGGAGTACACGCTATACACATTCACGAAAAATCAGATTGTTCTGCTGCTGACGGAAGTTCTGCAGGTGGGCACTGGAATCCAACCTTTAAAAAACATGGGAAATGGGGAGCTGGCGAATATCACAAAGGTGATATCGGTAATTTTACAGCTGATGCAAATGGCAACGGAACTATAACCCTGACCACAGACGAATGGGCAATTGGAGGTGATGACGAAACCAAAAACATCTTAGGAAAAGGGCTAATTGTTCATCAGGGCGCTGATGATTTTACTACCCAGCCAACTGGGAATGCAGGAGGTAGAGTTGCCTGCGCAGGAATCATTAAATAAATAAATCTATAAAAACGTAAATTAACCACTATTTTCACAAAATTTAGTGGTTATTTCATTAAAAATTAACCTTAACACAAGAAAAAGATATAGCTTTGTATCCTCAAATTTAAAAGTTAAATGATTAACCCATCGGCACCAGGCTGGATAGATAAGTTTTTTAGCGAACAAAAGTTTTCAGAAGCAATTCCTTTTGAAAATCCGGATTCGTTTTACTATAAGGTCAGAGAAACCGGTTTTATCTACGGGCACATCATTTCTATTGATTCTCAAATTCCAATTCAGATAAAAGGCTGGTTTAAAAGTGAAATTTCAAAAACAGCTTTATTAAACACTTTATATAATGTTTTCTGTCTGGAAAAAAAGAATTCGGAACCTGAAAATTTCATAACTGAAGTTTTAAAATTTTATAAAGAAATGAATCCGGAAGGGTTTAATTTATTTAAAATGCTGCTTCCAAAAGATACTCCTGCCCTTTCTTTAGAAAATATAATCGATCAGAGGGTACAGACAAACGACAGCATCATTAGTAAAAACTTTTCGCATTTAGTAACCAATGCACTTTTATTCATAGATGTACTGGCTTTCAGGCAATATCTGGAACATGGCGCTATCCCCGACAAATACCTCAAAAGAATTGAAGAAACTGTTCTTGGAATTGTAGGTTTAGCGTTAAAAACTAAGACGATAAAATCCCAGCACGACGATTTACTGATTAAACTTTTTGAAGCTTCAATTCGATACTCAAAATTTTCAAAAGTAACTGTTGAAACTTTAGAAACCTTAAATCTTGATTATTTTAAAAATAAACTGGAACAGTATTATTTAATCGACATGGCGGGAATGGCTTTGTGGAGTGACGGAGTTGTGGAAAATGAAGAAGCTTATTTTTTATATTCACTTGGTTCAATGATGGAAGTTTCAGATGATTTTGTAACCAGGAGCATCAATACGACTAATGCATTTATAACCACCCATAAAAAGGAAATTCCGTATTTCAATTATTCAAATCCGGTAAAGCATTTTTATGATCAAATGACGCATACGGTTATAAAATTAATTATTCGCAACAAAAACAGGCTTTTAAAAGAAATTGTCCAGAGTAAGGAATTGATGGTTTTACTGGCTTATTCTACAACAAGGGATTTAGATGCCAAAGAAAAGAAAAAAGTAAAAAAACAGCTTTTGGATATCTGCAAAACTATTCCGTCACTGACAATTTTTTTACTTCCGGGTGGCAGCCTGTTATTGCCTATTTTAATAAAATTTATTCCAACAATGCTGCCATCAGCTTTTAATGAAAATCTTGACGAAAATGAATAAAAAAAATCGCCTAAACTGGCGATTTTTTTATTCTGATATTTTTTTTAGATTATAAATCCAACTGATAAACACTATCAAGTTCATCGTTTGAACTAATAGTCACATTCAGATCAGTTACAAATCCTGAATTCAGTCCATAAACCCAACCATGAAGCATTAGATCCTGTCCATTTTTCCAAGCTCCCTGAACAATAGATGTTTTAGCTAAATTGTAAACCTGTTCTTTTGCATTTATTTCAACAAAAGCATTGAAACGCTCTGTTTCATCTTCAATTGAATTTAAATATTTATCATGCAAACGGTATTCGTCTTTAATATGACGAATCCAGTTATCAATTATTCCTACTGACATATTTCCCATTGCAGCTTTTACACCACCACAACCATAATGTCCGCAAACAATAACATGCTTTACTTTTAGAACATTTACTGCGTAATCCAGAACACTCAGCATATTCATATCTGAGTGGACAACCATATTTGCAATGTTTCTGTGTACAAAAACTTCTCCCGGTTTTGCTCCAACAATTTCATTTGCAGGAACACGGCTATCAGAACATCCAATCCATAATAATGGTGGCTGTTGCCCTTTTGCCAAATCGGCAAAATAGTTCGGGTCTTTTGCTAATGAAGTTTCAACCCATTTTTTATTATTTTCTAATAACTGCTTATAAAATTCTTTCATTGTTTTTATTTTTTGAATGGTATTTCTATGTAAAGTTATCTAAATTTTGATGTTTTTCACTTCATAGAAATACTTTAATTTATTTAATTTGTTTTAAAAATCTTCCTTCACTTCTTGTTTTTTCACCAATGCCCTTTTAGCCACATCATAATAATGTTCTATAGAAACGTGGTTATTGTTATCAGGAGTGTTCTCCAGCTCATAAGCCTCCTTGAATCCTTTAAGCTTTACCTTGATATTTTCATCAATGGCACGTGTTTCTTTAAATTCTCTAATCAGATCAAGTACATCGTGAGCAATATACTCCGTATCATGCGCATTAATAATGACTTTTGAATTCTCAGGAATATCATTTAAAGTCTGTTTGATAGCTGCTTTATTCAAAAATGAGACTTCCTGAGCTAAATCAATATGAATAATGTCACCATCTTCGTATTCTTCTTTTTTGAAATTGTAAGCTCTCTTCAAGTTCCCTCTCAATACAAAAATGATACTGATTATGATTCCCAACGCAACACCTTTCAGCAGATCCGTAGCAACAACAAAGACTAATGTCGCAATAAAAGGAACAAACTGGTATTTCCCCTTTTCCCAGAAATGCATGAAAGTTGCTGGTTTTGCTAATTTATATCCCACTAAAATCAAAACAGTCGCCAAAGTTGCCAATGGAATCTTGTTTAAAATTGCCGGAATCGATAATACACTGATTAATAAAAGAACCCCGTGAATGATAGTGGACATTTTAGATTTTGCCCCTGCATTGTTGTTTGCAGACGACCTAACCACAACTGATGTCATTGGCAAACCTCCTAAAAGGGAACTGATAACATTTCCTACCCCTTGTGCCTTAAGCTCAACATTTGTATCTGTATAACGTTTTTGAACATCCATACGATCTGAAGCTTCAATACACAAAAGTGTTTCAATAGAAGCCACAATGGCAATTGTAACTCCTACAACCCAAACTTGCGGGTTTGTTATGGCAGAAAAATTTGGTGTCACGATAATCGCCTTAAAATCATCAAAAGATTTTGGAACCGGCAAAGAAACCAAATGTTCTTTTCCGATAGCAAGTGTACTTCCGGAAGAGATAAAAAACTCATTCAATACTACTCCCAAAATTACAGCTACCAGAGCACCAGGAACCAATTTTAATCTCTTTAAAAAAGGAACTTTGTCCCAGGAAATCAAAATAACCAATGATATCAGAGAAATCACTACAGCTCCTAACTGAATATGATTGATTACATCAAATAAAAACGAAAAAGAATTGCTTCCGTCATTTTGAATAAAGGCCTGATCTCCTTCATAATCGGCATCATAACCAAAAGCATGTGGGATTTGCTTCAGGATAATAATAATTCCGATACCTGCAAGCATACCTTCGATTACGTTTGTCGGAAAGTAATTTGATATACTTCCGGCTTTTAAAAATCCTAGTGCTAACTGAATTACCCCTGCTATAAAAACAGAAAGTAAAAACACATCAAAAGCACCAAAATCGGTAATAGCAGTTAATACAATTGCAGTTAATCCGGCTGCAGGTCCTGAAACGCTGATATGTGACTGGCTTAAGTAACCAACCACAATTCCGCCAATAACACCCGCAATAATTCCCGAAAATAAAGGTGCGCCCGAAGCCATTGCAATACCTAAACACAATGGAAGAGCCACCAGAAAAACCACTAAACCTGAAGCAAAGTCAGATTTTAGGCTGGCAAAAAGATTTATTTTTTTTGTCATAATACAATACTAAAAATGATACATAAAAACCTTATGCATTTGTAATAAATACATCTTGGTTCAAGATAATCGAACGTATTATATCAAATTGGGAGGAGGTGCAAAAATACTTGGAGAAATATTATCCAGCTTTACAATATTACCGGATAAAATAATTTTTGATTCTGTATAAGCAGGTATCAGCAGCTCATGATTAAAAGCATCTGTATAAACAGCTGCTTTGATTTCTTTATTAGATTTCTCTTCTTCTGACATGCTGATTGTAATAGCCGCATTGTTGCTTTTCTTAATCACTGACACAATTGTCGGGGTTGATAAGAAAGCAATAAATATGAATAATAATATGCGGGCAACTAATTTCATCTGAACAAAAATAATGTTAAACAAATAAAATCAAAGTACCTAGTTAAAATTTTTATAGAACTTTAACATTTGTAAAAAGGCCGAATAATCAAATATGATTATTCGGCTTCATAAACAATTAAAAAACAATATTTTACACCTCTTCTTCGAGCCAGGCATTCATCATCCAAATTGTTTTTTCCTGCTCTGCAATGAAGTCACTCATCATAGAATTTGTACCTTCATCATTGATTTCTGCAGACTTATTAAGGATATTTCTTTCAATTTTCAATAAGTCTGACAATGAGTTTACAATCAATTGTACAGCTTTTTCATCATGAGAAATATTCTTCCCAATCGTAAGCTTATTATTTTTGATATAATCCTCAAAAGTATGTAAAGGTGTACCTCCAATAGTCAGAACTCTTTCAGCAATCATATCAATTTTTAATTGAGAATCAGTATATAATTCTTCGAATTTTACATGTAAATCAAAAAAACGTTTTCCTCTGATGTTCCAATGGATTCCTCTCAAATTTTGATAATAAACCTGAAAGTTCGACAGTAATACATTGAGTTCTTTTACTAACAACTCTGATTCTTTAACCGGTAATCCTAAAATATTTGTTTTCATTATATATCGATTTTATAGTATGTTTATTACAAATTTAAAATAACTTCTTCGAAATAATTATAAAAAAAAATTATATTTTCTTATTTTTGCATCATAAAATACTATCAAAATGACTATTACTCAATTACAATATGTTTTAGCGGTTGCCGAGCATAAAAATTTTACGTTAGCAGCAGAAAAATGTTTCGTGACTCAGCCCACATTAAGTATGCAGATTCAAAAAATCGAAGAAGAACTCAATATTTTAATTTTCGACAGAAGCAAAAAGCCTATTCAGCTTACAGATATAGGACAGAAAATTGTAAATCAGGCTAAAAACATTGTGAACGAAGCAAATCGTATTCAGGATATTGTTGAGCAGCAAAAAGGCTTTATTGGCGGCGAATTTCGTTTAGGAATCATTCCGACTATTATGCCAACGCTATTGCCAATGTTTTTAAATAATTTTATAAAAAAATACCCAAAAGTGAAGCTTTTAATTGAAGAGCTAAATACCGATGATATTATTGTAAAATTAAAAAACGGTCATTTGGATGCTGCCATTGCCGCTACGCCACTTGAAGACGAAAAAATCAAAGAAATTGTATTGTATTTTGAACCGTTTGTAGCTTATATTCCTGAACATCATTCTGTTTACCAAAAAGAAGAAATTGAAGTTTCTGATTTAAATATCAATGAAATTTTATTATTACAGGATGGACACTGTTTTAGAGACGGAATTTTGAATTTGTGCAAAAACGGAACTGATATCGAACAAAACAATTTCCAGATACAAAGCGGAAGTTTTGAAACATTGATAAAATTAGCAGATGAAGGATTAGGAACAACATTACTCCCTTATCTTCATACTTTAGATCTAAAGGAATCTGATAAACTAAAACTGCGAAACTTTAAAGAACCTAAACCAGCACGCGAAGTCAGTTTAATTTATCCAAAAAGCGAATTAAAAATGCAAATTATCGATGCTTTAAGAAGTACAATTGCGGGGGTTGTAAAAGGAGCAATTGTTTTTCAGAATGTTCAAATTATAAGTCCGCTGCAAAAAAAATAAAATCGATTTCCTGATTAGTCATTAAATAAAAAATCGTATCCGAAGTTTTAAAACAAACTCTTCGAATACGATTTTTTTTGATGCTTAAAGAACTTTATTTGATTCCCTTTTTAAGTTTTTCAACAGTAGGATCATCCAAAAGTTTTATTTGATTAACCACAATTTGCGCTATTTCTGTGGCTCCTTTTAAAGAAAGGTGTGTGTCATCTGCTTTTTCTTCTTTATAAAAAGGATTTTCACCTGCTTTAAAATGCAAATGCAATTGCTTTGATTTTTCCGGACCGTAAGATTGTTCCAATAATTCAGTATAATATTCTAAATCTATAAAAGGGACTTTATATTCCTGAGCTACTAATCTCGTTTCCAAAGGATAATCGCCATGCGTACCAATCAGCACTCCCTTTTCATTAAAATTTCTTCTTGCAATTGAAGTCAGCAAAATAGGAATTGCTCCCTTTTCACGGCTTTCTTTTACAAAACGGATTAAATTATGTCTGTAGGCAGTATGCGGATTTGTGTAACGCAATGAATCCATGTTTTTGCTATCATTATGTCCAAATTCAATAAAAACATAATCTCCTTTTTTCAGTTTTTGATATACAGCATCCCATTGTTTTTCAGCTATAAAACTTCTGGTACTTCTACCGTTCAAAGCCCTGTTATCGATTACTATATTGTCTTTAAAAAACTGTTGTAACACCTGAGCCCAGCCGTGTTCAGGGTTTTTTTCAGGATCTTTTTTGTTTGCCATTGTCGAATCTCCGATAGTATAAACGGTAGTCTTTTGTGCAAAACAAGCGGCTGAAACGAACCAAAAAATTAAAATATATTTTTTCATTATTATTTGTATTAAACTATTTTGCTGCTGAAGGAACTGTGGCTTTTTCGCCAATGAAAACTTCATTTAGAATTACATTTTCAGCATTTGTACTTGATATGGCATTTTTTGCCAACTTAATTTCGATATTATTCAAAGAAATATTTTTGATCTTTTTGTCGGGAAATCCCTGAAGAACAATTCCCGAAGCTGACGCCTTATTACAAGAAATGTCAGAGAAAGATACATTGGATATTTCTGATTGATATCCTTTTCCTTCTCCGTGATAGTTAGCCGTTATGTAAAGACAATCTTCAACTTCGTCCAATTGAATATTTCGTACAAAAATATTTTTTATAAATCCGCCTCTGTCTGCGTTAGTTTTTAAATAAATACCTCTTTTCAGATAACCAACTGTTTTGCAGTTTTCAACAAACACATTTTGTACGCCTGCAGACATTTCACTGCCAATTACGACTCCATGAAGTCCCTTAAAATTGCAATTTCGGATAATAATATTTTCACTTGGAGTCGCAGAATTGGCTCTTCCTTCATGATCTCTTCCGGCTTTTATAGCAACATTGTCATCGCCGTTATTGAAAGTTACATTTTCAATTAAAACATTTTTAGCATATTCGGGGTCAATACCATCATTATTATAATTTAATGATTTATAACTTATTCCTCTAATTGTTATGCTTTCAGACTTGAGTAAATGAACACACCAAAAAGGAGAATTTTCAATTCGTACATTTTCTACCAATATATTTGAACAGTTAAAAAACTGAATCATTTGCGGACGTAAAAAATAATCTGCTCCAAATTTCCTGTCTTTTAACGGAACATTGCTATGATTCATTTCACGGCTGAGTTCTTTTCCTTTTCCTTCTTTTGCTTTAAAAGTTTTCCAGGTTTTACCTCCTTCTCCATCAATAATCCCTTCGCCTGTTATAGCAATATTTTTGCAATTATATGCATATATTAGAGGACTGTAGTTGTAAAGCATTGTACCTTCCCAACTGGTTAAAACCATCGGCAAATAATCTTCAGGTTTATCACTAAATTTAATTTTAGCTCCTTTTTCAATCTTTAAATTGACATTACTGACAAAGTGAATCGGTCCGTTTAAAAGATAAATACCTTTTGGAACCACAATTGTACCCCCGTTTTTCTTTTTACACAATGCCATTGCCTTATCAAAAAAGGGTTTGCTATTAGAAACTGAATCCCCTTTAGCACCAAGTTTTGCTACATTCACCTGGTAAGAAGGAATCTTTGGCAACTGAATGACGTTTACAATTGAATCTACTTTTGCAGATGGAAATTTATTCTCCTGAGCGAAAGCAAAAGCAGTAAATAATAAAAAGAAAAGAAATCTAAAATTCATGTTTTTGTTTTTGGAAAGCCAAATCTTTACACATATTTAAAGATCTGCCTTTTTATTAAAATTAGTTATAAAGAAATTTATTCTCCATATTTTTTAAACCACTTTTTGTATTTTTTCAAAACTTCCTTAGGCTCATTAGAATACCATGAATATCCATTTCTTCTCTCCTCGCTTATATCTGTTATATATTTCTTTTTAATACCATCGCGGTCACAGAAAAACGGTTCGTTTGTATCAAGTTCTGAAAATCTTGGCCAAATTGGTGCAACCTCTTCAGAAGGATACATTTTCTTGCCTATAACTTTACCCTCTTCATCATATATACGCTCTTCTCTAAGGTTCGTAATTTTTGTTTTTTCAAACCAGTCGTATGCACTTTTAATAGCCGTTTTGATTTCAGGTGAAGGATTATCAATAGACATCAGCAACAAAACAATTTTTGCTGATTCTTTACCACTCAGTGAAGCTAATTCGTAAGCTCTTGCATCAGCAGGTGCAAAGGTAACTTCATCGTGTTGTGCACACCAAACCGTTAAAACACCATTTTGTTTATATTGCGTTTTTAAGATACAATCGATCCCTTTATCAAAAGCAATTTTAGCTTTGTCAACAATTTCCTGAGATGGCTTGATACTATAATATTCTGTCTGATTTGCAATTTCTTTCATTACATTCAACACATCTACCATTGAGTTGTCATTGTAAGTGATATGAGTATAATATCCTTTTTTCAAAGGAAAATACTGAGGCCAGCCTCCATTAGGATATTGTGCAGACAATAAATAGTCTACTGCTTTCAAAAAAGAATCTTTGTATTTTTCTTCTTTTGTCTGTGCATACATTTTTGATACAAAAAGGATTTCCTGTGTTGTAGCTCTGTTATCAATGGTACAATCTTTTCCAGATGGTTTTAATGCTATTAGTGTGCTTTTTTCATCTTCTGTTAATTCTTTTAACATCGGAATGTTTTTTGGCCATCCTCCGATATCTCTTTGGTAAAGCAGGACATTTTCTCCCACTTTTTTACCTTCTTCAGAACCAAACCAGGCAGAGTAGCTTTTTATAATTAAATCTGGCCACTTTTTGGCTTTATCCTGTGCATTTACACAAAAACTGCTACCGATTAAAAGTAATAATGCTGTTTTTTTAAGTTGATTCATTTAGTTTAGTTATTAATTTAGTTTTAGTTATATTCAGTTATTTATTTAGTTATTCTAAACCAATCTATCGCCACACTTCCGGCATCATTAATTATTCCTTCCCTCAGTGCTAAAAAGCCAATTTTAGCACCAATCCATTTACCTTCCTTTGCTGTAAAACTTTCGCCAACAGGATAAAATTTTTCTCCGTCTTCACTATAGAAAAAATTGCAAATTCCGCCAGCTTTCACTTTTACCTGCAGGAAAATTGTTTTATTTGCTATTGCAATTCTTTTACTTTCAGATTCAACTCCCTTCTTATCAGATTTCAGGGTTGTTTTTTGAGAAAGAAATAATTTACCTTCATCTTGTTTCAGACATAAAAAACTATAATCCAGCCCCATAATTACCAAACCGGTAAATTCGCCGTCAAATCGGGAATTAAATGTCATTTTTGTTGTAGCAGTAAACTCATTTGCCGGTAATTTTTGCAAAAGCAGGTTTGGGACATCAAACAGATTATTATAATCTTTTGGAACAGGAATACAACTTAAATTATAATATCCCATTGTGGTAGGAAGTCCCCAGGTTATCTGTGGGTTGGCATGCCACTGCCATTGAAGGCCCAGTTTTGGACTATTGAATTCATCACTTTCAGGCGGTGTTACAACAGGAAATGTTTTTTTACCAACGTTAGGTTTTTTATACATCATGACAGGCTCTCCTACACCATCTTTATCCTCATCATTTCCAATTACAGGCCAGTCATTCTGCCATTTCATAGGCTGCAGATGAACAACCCTTCCATACGCAAACTGATCCTGAAAATGAATAAACCAGTCTTCGCCAGTTTGGGTCTGTACCCATGCACCCTGATGAGGACCATTTACAACTGATTTGCCCTGATCCATCACTTTTCTTTTTTCATAAGGTCCGAAAACATTCTTAGACCTCATAACAGTCTGCCAGCCAGTTGCTACTCCTCCTGCAGGAGCAAATATGTAATAATATCCGTTTCGTTTATAGAATTTAGGCCCTTCAATAGTTGGTTCATCCTGATGTCCGTCAATAATCATAACGTCATCATTATTCGCCGACAAGCCATCCGGATTCATTGTACAGACAGCCAAAGCACTTTTTATTCCTGCACGACTGCCTGCAAAGGCGTAGCCCAGATATGCTTTACCATCCTCATCCCATAAAGGCGTCGGATCAATCAAACCTTTCCCTTCTTTTACCATAACAGGTTCAGACCATGGCCCTTGAGCTTTTTTTGCTTTCACAACATAAATTCCAAAATCAGGATCTGGGTAATAAATATAAAATTCATTCTTGTGAAAACGAATGCAAGGAGCCCAAACACCGTTTCCGTGCTGCACTTTGTTATAAACCTCCAAAGGTTTTTGCTTAGAAAGGGCATATCCTATTAATTTCCAGTTTACCAAATCTTTTGAGTGAAGAATCGGCAGTCCAGGAATACAATTAAAAGATGAAGCCGTCATATAATAATCATCTCCAACCCTGATAGCATCAGGATCAGAATAATCTGCATACAAAATAGGGTTTTTATAAGTGCCATCACCCTGATCAGCTACCCAGACATTCGAATTGTTTTTATTCTCCTGAGCAACTAAATTTTGCATCAGAATACTGCATAAAAAAAGAGATGTTATTTTGAAAAATTTCATTTAAGGAGTATTATCTGTTTAATTCTAATGCCGCTAAAATAAAAGGTCCTGTAGCCTTAGGATCATTATCCTTCTTTTTTTCATTCACATAATATTCATAAGAACCATCTCTGTAAGGAGTCCCTCCTAATCCCGCAACCTGACAAGCCTGAGTTAATGTAATTGTACCATCAGCATCTACTTTGATTAATTGAGTAGTCAATCCATCAAAAGCTTTGTTTGCCAGTTTTTTGAATTTTGATGGCAAATAACCTTTATTTACACCTTTTGCAAATGCATAAGCAAACATTGAAGAACCAGAAGCTTCTAAATAATTTCCTTCTTTACCCATCTTATCTGTCACCTGATACCATAAACCAGATTTATCCTGATATTTCGCTAAACTTTCAGATACATTATTCAAATAACCAACCAGCTCTTTTTGTTTAGGATGATCTTTCGGAAAATAATCCAGAGCATCTACCAGAGCCATTACATACCAGCCAAGAGCTCTTGACCAGAAGTTCGGAGAATTTCCTGTTTCTTTATTTGCCCAAGGCATTTGTTTGCTTTCATCCCAGCCGTGATATAGCAAGCCTGTTTTTGGATCTGTTGCATGAGATTGAATCTCTTCGAACTGATGCGCAATATCGTCAAGATTTTTTCCATTTTCAAAAGTTACAGTATATTGTGCATAAAAAGGCTCTCCCATATACAATCCGTCAAGCCACATCTGGTACGGATAAATCTTTTTATGCCAAAATCCACCACTGTTGGTTCTTGGTTGTTCTGTAAGCTGTTTGCGCAGCAACTGAAGTGATTTTAGGTATTTTTCGTCTTTTGTTTTATCATACGCATTAAAAAGCAAACGACCAGCAACAATCATATCGATGTTGTATTTTTCCAGTTCGTATGTTTTAATTGAACCGTCACTTTCAATAAAATTATCTAAATACCCCTGAATATAGTTTGCATATCTTATATCCGGATTCTTTTTGTATAACTCCTGAAAAGAATACAAAACCAGTCCATGAACATAATCCCATTTTGGAGCTTTTGCATCGTCAATCTGCCAGGACTCCGGATGACGTTTCATTAATGTTAAAGCCATTTTATCAGACCATTTCAAATCTTTGGAAACTACTGTCTGACTTTGAGAATCTGAAGTTTTTGATACTTCCGGTTTGGCTGTTTTACAACTAAAAAATGCAAATGACATTATAAGTGTTGCAATCTTAAAAGTATTTAACGTACTATTTATCATAATATTTATTTTGACTTTTTATTGAAATTTATTTATCTAATTCTATTGCTGCCAGTAAAAATGCTCCTAGTCCGTGAGAATTGTCAGTTACAATCTTTTCGCTCATATAATATTCAAACGAACCATCTCGATAAGGATTCCCTCCTAATCCTGCACTCGCACATACCTGTGTGATATGAACTTCGCCATCCTTATCTACCTTTATAAGATTTTTTATTAATCCCTCAAAACCTTTATTGGCTACCTTTTCAAATTTAGGAGGCAAATAACCTTTGTGTACTCCTTTTGCAAGAAAATAAACCAGCATTGAAGAACCTGACGCCTCTAAATAATTTCCCTCTTTATTTTGCAGGTTCGGAATTTGATACCACAACCCAGATTTATCCTGATATTTGCTTACCGCAATAGCCAATTCATTTAAATACTTTATCAATTCATTGCGTTTTGGATGCTCTTTTGGGAAATAATCCAAAGCATCAACTAATGCCATACCATACCAGCCAAGTGCTCTTAACCAAATGTGAGGAGCTGTTCCTGTTTCTTTATTGGCCCATGCCATTTGTTTGCTTTCATCCCACGCATGAAAATACAAATCCGTTTTTTTATCAAATGTATGCTGATGAAGCAATTCAAATTGATGAGCAACATCGTTTAATTTTTCTCCTTTTTCATATTCAGTAGTATATCTTGCATAAAAAGGCTCTCCCATATACAAACCATCTAACCACATTTGATTGGGATATATTTTTTTATGCCAAAATCCTCCTGATTGGGTTCTTGGATAATCATCAAAATTATTTCTTAATGTTTTTAAGGCTGTAAGATATTTTTCTTCTTTGGTTTTGTTGTATAGATCAAAAAGTATTTTTCCTGCATTTATATTATCAAGACTATGATTTTTAGGATCAAACTTTTTAATTGTACCCTTTTCATCAATAAATGTATCTGCATATCCTTTTACATAATCATAATATTTCTGATTATTGGTTTTCTCATAAAGCTTTTGGTAAGCAGTCAAAATCATACCAATTTTATAATCCCATTTTGGAGCTTCGTGATTATCAATTTTCCAGGCATCAGGATGTCTTTTAATGATTGATAAGGCCATCCTTTCTGACCATTTTAAATTATCAGCAATATTGTTCTGACTTTGATTGTTGACCTGAGCAATTGTTTTACTACAGAAAAAAATCAATAGGATAATTAGAGTTTTAAAGAAACCTGTATTTATTGAAATCATCTTAATTATTAAAATTTGGATTTTATTTTTTTAGTAAAAAAATTATATTCATGACTAATCAGTACAAGATATTATTTGATTAAAATTCAAATTTTAATCTTTAATTGATTCTATTCTTTTTTGATTGATATAGGTATCAATAAAATTAAACTTTTTGATATTTTTTAATAAATAAATAGAGTCCGCTTTTTCTATAACTACATTTTTGAGTGTTACGTTTTCTACAGGAGATTCTTTATATCCTTCAGCCCAGACCCCATATCTTCCTGCTTTTTTGACTTTTATATTCTCAAGACTTATATTTCTAATAACGGGAATAAAATTTCCTGTTTGAGATCCATATACATTATAAAACATATTTAATTTCAAAACACATTCCTTAACAGTGCCTACTTCCAGATTTCTCACATAAACATCTTCAATAATCCCTCCTCTTCTAGAATTTGTTTTAATACGAATTGCTCTGTCTAGATTTGGGCTGTCCATAACACAATTCTCAACAAAAACATTATTTACTCCAGCTGAAATTTCACTCCCAATAACAACACCTCCATGCCCATCAATCATTTTACAATTTTGCACAATAATATTTTTGCTTGGTATTGCAACCCTTCTTCCATCTGCATCTCTCCCTGATTTTATAGCAATACAATCATCCCCAGTATTAAAAACACAGTTCTTAATAATTATGTTTTGAGAATATTCTGGATCACAGCCATCATTATTTGGACCATGACTATTAACCGTTACTCCGTCGATAATAATGTTATTGGATTTTAAAGGATGTAAAATCCAAAAGGGAGCATTAATAATCGTAACATCCTTTATTAAAACAGTACTACATTCAAAAAATTCAATAAAATTAGGACGTAAATAACGTCCTTCCCCAAAAACTCTTTCTGAAACAGGCACACCTTTCTCAGCCATATCAACTAAAACTTCACGATTCGTAGGATCATTTTGAGAAGGAACTCCTTTTTGCCACCCATAATTTTTACCACCCGACCAAATCCACCAATTAGTACTATCAGCCTGACCATTTAGAATCCCCTTCCCTGTAATAGCAACATTGGTTTTATTTTTAGCATAAATAAGAGGCGAATAATTCATTAATTCTGTACCTTCAAAAGAGGTATGGACTATTGGATAATCTTTTGGGTTTATACTAAAAAGAATTTCAGCATTATCCTCTAAGTGCAAATTCACATTGCTTTCCAAATGTATTGGTCCAGTTAGATATTTACCGTTGGGTACAATTACTTTTCCACCTCCATTTAATGAACATTCTTTTATCGCTTTTACAAAAGCTGTAGTATTTATTGTTACCCCATCAGCAATAGCTCCAAAATCATTTATATTATAAATTTTATTGGCAAATCTAACTTGTGGTATACTTTTAACAATCAAATCCTTCCTTACCCATGGATCAATACTTGTAATCTTCGTGTTTTTAGTACCACACGATATGACTAACAAAACAGATGCACCTATAAAAAAAAACCTGTGAATCAAAGCTTTACAGATATCCATATTTAAAATATTTTCAATTTTTAAATCAAACCATCACTAACAATGTAATCGATTACACGAAAGTAAATAAATAGAATGAACTCAACAAATTTATTTAAAAAAAAATTATACATTTAATTTTTATTATAAAATTAATTTACATTTTTTGTAAAAAAATATATAATTTTTCACTATTGTCTTACTATATTTGACAAATAAACTGACTATAGGTAATCGATAACATTTTAAGTTGGAATATCCAAAAAAAATGTATTTTTGTGTTAAAATAATCAAAATATTTTTTTGAATGAGTGAAAAAATAACAATTTATGACATCGCTAAGAAACTAAACATCACCGCTGCAACTGTTTCCAGAGCCTTAAACAATAATCCCAAAATAAAAGAAAGCACTAGAGAGTTGGTTCTTGAAACAGCAGCTTCAATGAACTACAAACAAAACAAATTAGCTTTGGCTTTAAAAAGCGGAAGGAGTAATAATATTGGTGTTATTGTTCCTCGTATTGACAGTAATTTTTTCGCATCTGTAATCCGAGGAATCGAAGAAGAGCTTTACCCACATGGATATCAGGTTATTATTTGCCAGACACATGAAAACCCAAAAAGAGAAAGCGAAAACCTTTATACCTTAATTGACGCTCAGGTTGACGGGATATTAATGTCAGTTTCAGGAGTTAATAACGAAAACGACAGTGCTTTTCGCAATGTATTAGAAAAAAATGTTCCTTTGATATTTTTTGACCGTAGTAAACATATAGAGGGTGTAAGCTCAGTTACAATTAATGATTTTAAAGGAGGATACATAGCCACAAAACAACTCATCAATCAGGGATGTAAAAATATCGCACATTTATCCGGTGACCAATCCTTGGAGATTTTCAAAAACAGGTTTTTAGGATACAAACAAGCCTTGATTGATAATGGCATAGAATTTAATGAAAAATACGTTATTCAGTCTAAAAGTAGTGTTGAAGCCGGAAAAGAGGCAATTGACATCTTATTAGAACTTGAAACTCCTCCAGATGCTATCTTCTCATCAAGTGATTTTGCCGCATTGGGTGCCATTCAGGAATTAAAAGAAAGAAATATAAACATCCCGGATGATTTTTGCGTCGCAGGATTCAGTAATGAACCATTCACAAAATTTATGGAAATGTCAATAACTTCTGTGGATCAGTCTCCTCTTGAAATGGGAAGGATGTCTGCACGCGTATTCTTAGAACAGGTAGACAAAACTGACACCATTAAAATCGAAAAAAAGGTAGTTCTTGCTCCAGAATTACACATTCGTAAATCTTCAACAAGAACTACCTCTTAATAGTTTTTTTTAGATACGATTAACATATCAAATATTAATTATTTACCATATAAGTCATTTAAGAAAACAAGCCGTAATTTACTTAAATAAACTCACACAACTTATATGGTTGACCTTTGAAACTCCTTAAAGCGAAACCCCTCTTTTCCAAGGAATAAATACATCTTGTTTCAGCTGGTCTGCTTTTGTTTCTACGTTTCCGCTTGCCAATTCTATAATATAATCTACGAGTTCTGCTCCAACTTCGGTGATGTTTTTTTCACCAGTAATCACAGTTCCAGCATTGAAATCGATAATATCCGACATTCTATTAGTTAATGCGGTGTTTGAAGCAATTTTCACAACGGGTGCAACCGGATTACCCATCGGATTTCCTAAACCTGTTGTAAATAAAACAACGGTCGCTCCCGATCCAACTAATCCTGTGGTACATTCAGCGTCATTTCCTGGTGTATTTAGAAGATTTAAACCCGGTTGCGAAATGTATTCGCCGTAATCCAAAACATCTACAATAGGTGCAGTTCCACCTTTTTTAGAAGCCCCTGCCGATTTCATAGCGTCGGTAATTAATCCGTCTTTAATATTTCCCGGAGACGGGTTCATATCAAAGCCTGAACCTGCATCTACAACTGATTTTTCAAAAGCTTTCATCAAAGCTAAAAACTTATCAGCTTTTTCTTCGTCCACACATCGGTTCATTAATTCTTGCTCAACGCCGCATAATTCCGGGAACTCTGCCAAAATGGATTTCGCTCCCAAAGCTGCAAAAATATCTGAAACAACTCCTAATGCTGGATTAGCAGAAATTCCTGAAAACCCGTCAGAACCACCACATTCTAAACCAATAGTTAGTTTTGAAATTGGAGCAGGTTTACGTTCGATTTTATTAGCTCTTTTAATAGCTTCATAAGAATCCTTAATCACCATTTGAAACATTTGATCGGTAGTTCCAATTTGTTGTTGCTCATAGATCAAAATTTCTTTATCACAATTTGGACTAATTGCTTTCAATGCATCTTTAAAAATATTTACCTGCAAATTTTGGCAGCCCAAACTTAAAATTGTTGCTCCGGCAACATTTGGATTGTTCACATATCCTGCAAGCAGTTTTGCCAACAATTCCGAATCTTGTCGAATTCCACCACAACCACCTTGATGGTTGATGAATTTTACTTCAATATTGTCTAAAAGATTTTCATTTCTATTTCTATCCGAAACTTCTTCTACGCTTTTTTCTTCAATTAAAGAACGTAACAAATTTTTATAAGAAACATCTTTTTTTGGCAGTAATTCATTTTCGAAAATATCTTTCAGTTTTTCGATATTTTTGTTTTCACAAAAAACTAATGGAATAAATAACCAAACGTTTTTGGTTCCGACTTGCCCATCAGCACGGTGGTATCCGTTGAAAGTTTTATCTTTCCAACGATCAACATTTGGTGGCGTCCAACCTAAATTTCCGGTTTTACCAAAAACTTTTTCACTTTGATGTTTTACGTTTTCAGTGGTAATTACTTCTCCCTTTTTTACAGGTTCTACAGCTTTTCCTACCAAAACGCCATACATTATTATTTCATCACCAATTGCAAAATCTTTCTCTGCGATTTTATGTTTTGCTTTAACATCTGTTATTGGTATGACTGTAGTTCCTTCAAACGCTATTTGTTCGTTTTGTACCAAATCGGTTAAAGCAACAATTACGTTATCTGCCGGATTTACTTTAATTAATTTCTTTTGCATGATTATATTTTTTTTATCTCTGGACTAAAATTGTTTGCTGAAATTTACGAAACCATTTTCGATTCCATTAGCCTCAATTTCACTCAAAGCTACCACTAAAGCTTCAGACAAACCGTTAATTTTTGTTAAATCTTCTCCCCAGAAATCTGTGTTTTCAAGTGTTTGTTTAACAACTAAATCTATAGATCCAGCTTTCCAAATGTTATTAAATGCTTCAACTAACTCTGGAGTATCTTTTACTGGTAATGCTTCGTTATTCCAAGTTCCTTTGTAGAATTGAATCAAACAAGCTAATGAATAAGTTAAACTAACAGGTAGTTTTTTATTATTGTTGTAATACCCTAATAAACTAGGTAAAACTCTTACTTTGAATTTAGAGATAGAGTTTAACGCAATATCAGCAAGTGCGTGTTTGATAAATGGATTTCTAAAACGATCCATTACCTCTTCACAGTAGGCAGTGATTTCATTTTTGTCCATAGCAAGGGTTTCACTGATTTCGGCAATAACGTTATCAACGAATTTCCCAGTAAAATCTCCGTTAACGGTTTCCATTACTAATTTGTTACCGTACAAAAGTGAACAAGGAACCATTGCAGTATGAGCACCATTCAAAATACGAACTTTAATCATTTTGAAAGGACGAATATCATCAACAATCTTCACATTCAAATCCGTTTTGTGGAATGGTAATTTAGCTTTCAAATCATCTCCGCCTTCGATTGCCCATAGGAAAAATGGTTCAGCAGCAACAATTAAATTGTCTTGATAGTCTAATTTGCTATTGTATTCTTCAATATTAGCTCTTGGATATCCAGGTACAATTCTATCAACCAAAGTACTGTGATACGTACAAGCATCCGATACCCATGTTTTGAATGCATCTTCTAACTTCCACAAATCAACATATTGTAAAATGATTTTTTTCAAAGTCTCTGAGTTGTAATCAATCAATTCACAAGGAATGATAGTTACAGCTTTAGAAGCATCTCCATTGAAATGTTTGAATCTTTCGTATAACAAAACAGTCAACTTTGCAGGAAATGCTGCTGGTGGCTGCATATCCGGAGTATCCGTTCCGATAAATTCAATTCCAGCTTCAGTAGTGTTTGAAACAATAAATTGAAGTTCTTCTTCTTTTGCTAAAGCTAGGTAATCAGCAAATTCAGTATATGGATTGATGGCTTTTACAACATTGTCAATTAATTGAATATCCTGTATTTTTTCGCCTTTTTTGATACCGTTCATAAACAAAGTATAAAGGCCGTCTTGATCATTAATCATGTTTACCATACCGTCTTTCAATGGCTGAACCATTGCAATTCCTGCATTGAAATCAACTTCTTTATTTAGTTTATGAAAAGCGTAATCAACGAAAGCTCTCAAGAAATTACCTTCACCAAATTGAACTACTTTAATAGGTTGTTTTTTTTCTAAACCTGTATTTACTCTATTTAATTTTTTCATTTTAAATCTTCTCTAAAAGTGTTATAAATAACCTCATTAATTCCTTACCCGTTTCATTATTGTAAAAGAAACATTACACTTGTAAAAAACAAACAAAACTTGCTGTGAGGAGTGACAAATTTTATTTCAAGCGTAATGTTCAATTACAACCTTTAAAACTCTAAAAAAAACTGCTTTCCAAATAAGAAACAAACTGATTATTCCTTATTTATTATTTTCTAATATTTTTTATGATGT
This sequence comes from Flavobacterium calami, assembly GCF_038290035.1. Classification (NCBI taxonomy): domain Bacteria; kingdom Pseudomonadati; phylum Bacteroidota; class Flavobacteriia; order Flavobacteriales; family Flavobacteriaceae; genus Flavobacterium; species Flavobacterium calami. The sequence goes on along the minus strand of NZ_JBBYHS010000011.1, from coordinate 53,345 downwards.
TCAAAACATCACTTACTTTATTTTTCAAACCTTCAAAATCCTGTTTATCCAACAAATCCTTTGAAATTAACTGAGAACCCAAACCTACACATGTAGCACCTGCATTCAGCCATGAAGACAAACTTTCTTCCGTTGGATAAACCCCTCCTGTAGGCATAATAGTAGTCCACGGACATGGCCCTTTTATTGCTTTAATAAACTCTGGCCCGTAAGTATCCGCAGGAAACAACTTCACAACTTCACAACCTAATTCTTCTGCTCTTGCAATTTCTGAAAGAGTTCCGCAACCAGGAGACCATAAAACTTTTCTACGGTTACAAGCTATTGCAATATCTTCTCTAAATACCGGAGTTACAATAAAATTAGCACCAAGCTGCATGTATAATGAAGCTGCTGCAGCATCAGTAACAGAACCAACACCTAACATCATTCCCGGCAATTCAGCCAATGCATATTTATTTAATGCTCCAAAAACTTCAAAAGCAAAATCACCTCTGCTGGTAAACTCCATTAATCTGGATCCACCATCGTAACAAGCTTTTAATACTTTTTTACTGATTTCAATATCCGAATGAAAAAACAAAGGAACCATTCCGTTATCTTTCATCGTCTGAGCTACTTCAATTCTTGAATACTTTGCCATACTTTTTTATCTTGATACTAATCCCGCAGAATTTCCTCCTGCCATGTTTTCAACTTCTTTTAATGTAACTAAATTATAATCTCCGGCGATTGTGTGTTTCAAGCAACAAGCAGCTACTGCAAAATCTAATGCCTTTTGTTTATCCTCTTTATATTCAACTAATCCGTAAATTAGTCCTCCCATAAATGCATCACCACTACCTACCCTGTCAATTACAGGAGTCACTTCCTGTACTGCTGCATTAAAAATAGTTTTTCCGTCAAATAAAACTCCGCCAATTCTTTGGTGCGAAGCACTAACTGAATAACGCAATGTAGTCGCTACCGTTTTCAAGTTCGGGCAAAGCTCATATAATTTAGAATATAAAACCGGCAATGACTCTTTGTTTTGATAATCAGGATTTACTTTAGGGATTCCCAGCATAAAATAGGCTGTATCAATATCACCTAAAATAACGTGACTGTATTTTAATAATTCTGGCATAACCTCACTTGGAGTTTTGCCATATTGCCATAATTTTGATCTGTAATTCAAATCACATGAAATGGTCAATCCTAATTCATGCGCTATCTTAACTGCTTCCAGACAGGCTTCTGCAGCACTTTGAGAAATTGCAGCTGAAATTCCGCTAAAATGAAACCATGTCGCACCTTCCAGTACTTTCTTCCAGTCAATATCTCCTTTCTGAATAGTTGCCATCGAACTGTGTGCGCGATCATATACCACATTACTTCCTCTGGTTCCTGCTCCTGTTTCTAAATAATAAGTTCCTAAACGTTCTCCGCCGTAAACAATACTTTTAGATTCAACATTCATTTTACGCATCTCCTGCACTGCACAGTAACCAATTTCGTTCTCAGGTAATCTGGTCACAAATTCTGCATTAATCCCGTAATTAGCCAAAGAAACACAAACATTAAATTCACCTCCGCCGTAAGACGCTGTAAATGCTTTAGCCTGAGAAAAACGCAGATGTCTTTCTGTAGAAAACCGCAACATTATTTCGCCGAATGCAACTACTTTACTCATTGTCAATATTTAATTAAAATTTAAAATATTCTTTTGCATTATTATATGAAATATCAGAAACCATTTTTCCAATCCATTCCATATCAGCAGGAAGTTCACCTCTTTGAATTTCATCTCCTAAAAGATTACAAAGAATACGTCTGAAATATTCGTGTCTTGGGAAAGATAAGAAACTTCTTGAATCAGTAAGCATACCAACAAAACAGCTGATTAAACTCATATTCGAAAGAGCATTCAATTGTTTAGTCATTCCGTCTTTCTGATCCAAAAACCACCATCCTGAACCGAACTGTACTTTTCCTCTTACACTTCCGTCATTAAAGTTACCAATCATGGTAGCCATCACTTCGTTGTCAGCAGGATTTAAGTTGTAAATGATAGTTTTTGTTAATTTATCTTTACTATCTAATGTATTTAAGAAAGCAGAGAGTTTTTGAGCCTGTGGGTAATCTCCAATAGAATCCCAGCCTGTATCAGGTCCTAAAATCCTGTGCATACGGGCATTATTGTTACGCAAAGCTCCTAAGTGAAATTGCTGAACCCATCCTAATTCATGGTATGTTTCACATAGAAATAATAATACAGCACTTTGGAATTTCAATGCTTCTTCCGGACTAACTTCCTGATTTTCTCTTTTCTTTTTGAAGATTGCAGCAACTTCAGATTCAGTAAAGTTTTCGAAATAAATCTGATCCAATCCGTGATCACTTAATTTACAGCCATTTTCATTAAAGAAATCTATTCTTTTTCTTAATGCATCACGTAAATCAGCATAAGTATTGATTGCTATACCGGACACATCCCCCAATGTGTCCAGATAAGCATTGTACCCATCATTTGAAATCAAAATTGCTTTATCAGGTCTAAAAGCCGTACTCATTTTAGTTTCAAAAGGATTATTGTTTAATTTTTGGTGAAATTCTAAAGTATCAATTGGATCTTCAGTAGTACAAACCAATTCAGCATTTACTTTTTTTAGCAGGTTTCTTGTACTGTATTCAGCTGAATTTACTTTTGCAGAAGCTTCTTCATATATTCTTTCAGCTGATTTTTCATTCAGCAAATCATAAATATCGAAGTAACGTGCTAATTCTAAGTGTGTCCAGTGATACAAAGGATTACGCATTGTATAAGGAACTGTTTTTGCCCAGTTCAGGAATTTGTCTTTATCAGCACCGTTTCCTGTAATAAATTGCTCATTAATCCCTAACGTACGCATTGCACGCCATTTATAGTGATCCCCGTTTATCCACACATTTGTGATATTATCAAAAATTTTATCTTCTGCAATAAACTGTGGATTTAAGTGATTGTGGTAATCGATGATAGGCTGATTTTTTGAGTAGTTATGGTACAACTCTTCAGCATATTTATTTTCAAGTAAAAAATTATCGTTTATGAATGTTTTATTAGAACTCATGTCTTTTAATATAATAGAAAAATTATTCTTCGCTTGATGGTTTTCCAATGGTAGCAAGGATACCACCATCTACGTATAAAATGTGACCGTTTACAAAATCACTGGCTTTAGATGATAAAAATATTGCTGCACCAGCTAAATCACCTGGATCTCCCCATTTTGCTGCCGGTGTTCTGCTAATAATAAAATCATTAAACGGATGTCCATCCACTCTGATAGGTTTGGTTTGTTCAGTAGCAAAATAACCTGGTCCGATTCCGTTTATTTGAACATTATATTTAGCCCATTCTGTTGCCATATTTTTAGTCAGCATTTTCAAACCGCCTTTTGCAGCAGCATAAGCCGAAACAGTATTTCTTCCTAATTCGCTCATCATAGAGCAAATATTGATAATTTTCCCCTGTCTTCTTTCGATCATTCCTTTTGCCACATGCTTAGAAACGATAAACGGACTCACTAAATCAATATCAACAACTTCTCTAAAATCAGCAACTTCCATTTCCAGTAAAGGAATTCTTTTAATGATTCCGGCGTTGTTAATTAAGATATCAATTGGCCCAACTTCATTTTCAATTTTGGCTACAGCGGCACTAACTTCTTTTTCTTCTGTCACATTAAATTTGTAACCAACAGCATTAATTCCTTCACTTTTTAATTCGGCTACAGCATTATCAATTTTTTCCTGAGAAGAATTTCCGTTTACAACAATCGTTGCACCAGCCTGACCTAATCCTTTTGCCATTGCCATTCCCAATCCGTGAGTACTTCCTGTGATAAGGGCAACTTTTCCTTTTATATCAAATAAATTTGTCATTTTATCTTAAATCAGTGATTTTACAAACATCCATATCTCCGTAATCTAAATTCTCTCCTGCCATTCCCCAGATAAAAGTATAATTACTTGTTCCTGAACCAGAGTGAATAGACCAAGGCGGAGAAATTACAGCCTGATGATTATTCATCCAGATATGTCTTGTTTCCTGCGGCTGCCCCATAAAGTGACAAACTGCCTGATTTTCCGGAATATCTAAATAAAAATACACTTCCATTCTACGATCGTGAACGTGTGCCGGCATTGTATTCCAAACACTTCCCGGTTTTAATTCTGTCATTCCCATTTGTAATTGACAAGTTGTAACCACACTACCAATAATCATTTGATTTACGGTACGGTGATTTGCCGTTTCCATTGCACCTAAGTGTAATTTATTAGCTTCTTCCAGACTTACTTTTACAGTAGGATAAGTCGTATGTGCCGGAGCTGAGTTAATATAAAATTTAGCCGGATTATTTTTATCATCACTTTTGAAGACAACTTCTTTATTTCCACTACCAATGTACAAAGCATCTTTAAAACCTAATGCATAAGATATTCCTTCAACAACTACAGAACCATTTCCACCAACATTAATAACACCTAACTCCCTGCGTTCTAAAAAATAAGGTGCTTTTAACGGATCAATCGTCTCTAAAGCCAAATCACTATTTACAGGAACTGCAGAACCAGCAATATATCTGTCGTAGTGAGAATAAACCAGCACAACTTCATCTTCCTGCATTAAGTCATCAATTAAGAATTCTTCTCTCAATTGCTGCGTATCATATTTTTTTACAGCTTCAGGGCTTGATGCGTATCTTGAACTATACTTTGTCATAATTTTAAATTAATGTAATCGATTGCACAAAATTATATTTTTATATTTAAATATCATAATAGAAACGGAAATTTATTTGTGTAAATATTACACTTCTACCTTTTTCATCCTAGGAACTAAAATATGCATAATAAGCCAGGCTAATAAATAAGCTGCTCCACAAATACAGAACATAATAAAATAACCTGTTTCTATCTTACCTATTTTAGTATAATAAACGAACATATTTTTTTGAACCAGTAAAGTTAATAAAATTCCACCAAGTGCCCCGAACATACCTCCAATTCCAGTAACAGAAGCAGTTGCTTTTTTAGGAAACATATCTGACACCGTGGTAAAAATATTAGCGCTCCATGCCTGATGCGCAGAAACAGCCAAACCTATAACTAAAATTGCCCACCATATATTTATTGTACCCAAATATTGAGAAAACAATACAGGCAAAACTGCAAACGCATAAATCAACATACTTGTTTTTCGAGCTTTATAAGCAGGCCAGTTTTTTTCAATTAATTTCAACGGAAGCCATCCGCCAAAAATACTTCCTACACTCCCAATAACATAAACTAAAGCACATGGCCAGATAATTTCCGTAGCAGAAAGCTTATATTCTTTCATTAGAAAATCAGGCAACCAGAATAAATAAAACCACCAAACAGGGTCTGTTAATAGTTTTCCAATTGCAAAGGCCCAGGTTTGACGAAAACTTAATAATTTAAACCATGAAACTTTCTCATTATCTTCTGCTTCAATTACATCAGTTTTATCTGCATTAATATATTCAAGTTCAGCTTGTGACAACCGCTTTTGTTTTTCAGGCACTTCATATAAAACAAACCATAAGGCTAGCCAAACAAAACCAATAATTCCGGTTGCAATAAAAGCCCATTGCCATCCATAATTTTCAGCTATAAAAGGAACCGAAAGAGGAACAATTATAGCTCCAATATTACTTCCTGAATTAAATATTCCCGTAGCCAGAGCACGTTCTTTTTGAGGAAACCATTCAGCTGTTGCTTTTATAGCTGCAGGAAAATTCCCTGCTTCTGTGATTCCTAAAAATATACGAGCAATTAAAAAGCCTCCTGTACCAGTTGCAAAAGCATGACCAACAGCCGCTAAACTCCACAAACCGGTTGCAATTGCATACCCTATTTTTGTACCTAATTTATCAATAATCCCACCTGCAACCAACATCCCCAGCGCATAGGCAATTTTAAAAGCTAATTCAATATTAGAATAATCTATTACCTCTTGTTCCGGAGTCCAGTGAAAGGCTTCTGCAAGAAAAGGCCTTAAATAACTGATCACATTTCGATCTAAATAATTTACGGTAGTAGCAAAGAAAACTAAGCTACAGATTGTCCAGCGATACTTTCCTATCGCTGCGTTGGTTTGGTTCATAATTTTGGTTGGTTTGGTTGGTTAGTTTAGTTAGCATGAAAATCTTTTAAAGATCTGTAATCGGCGCATATTTAGGAACCAAAGTTTTCATCACAATCCAGCCTGTTAAGTAACAAACCGCACAAATTGAAAAAATGATAAAATATCCAGCCTCAATCCCCTGAAAGCCCATAAAAGACATATTTGTATCTTTACTATAATCGAACAATAATCCAGAACCTTTATTAATCAAAGTAGAACCAATACCTCCAGCTAAACCTCCAATTCCTGTAATGGTTGCAATTGCTTTTTTAGGAAACATATCTCCTACTGTTGTAAAAATATTAGCAGACCAAGACTGGTGAGCTGCTCCGGCAATACCAATGATAATTACCGGAATCCAGTAACTAATATAACCTAATGGCTGAGCAATTAAAGCTAATAACGGGAAGAAAGCAAAAATCAACATGGCTCTCATTCTTCCTTCGTATGGATTCATCCCTTTTTTTTCAACAAAATAAGTTGGAAGCCATCCTCCTATAATTGATAATAAAGTAATCATATATAAAACAAACAAAGGTAAAGCCGCTTCAGTAGAATCCATTCCATAAACTGAACTCAAATAAGCAGGAGTCCAGAACAAGAAGAACCACCAAACACCATCAGTCATAAATTTTCCAAAAGCAAAAGCCCAGGTTTGTTTGTATTTAAAACAATCTACAAGAGAAACCTTTGTAGCTGTTTCTGGCTTATAACCTTCAATTTTACTATCTGCAAGATCATCCTGCTGGATATAAGCTAATTCTGCAGCACTAACTTTTGGGTGTTTTTCAGGCTTATCATACATAAAAACCCAGAATCCCATCCATACAAAACCTAAAGCTCCAATAATAATAAACGCCATTTCCCAACCAAAAGCCTTAGCAATGAAAGGAATTGTTATTGGCGCTGCTAAAGCCCCCACTGTTGCTCCGGCATTGAAAATACTTGTTGAAAATGCTCTGTCTTTTTTAGGAAAATATTCAGCTGTAGTTTTGATAGCAGCAGGAAAATTCCCAGCTTCTCCAACAGCTAGGACAAAACGAGCAAAAATAAACAGAGTAACACTCACATTAATTACCAGTGCAGTATCATTTACTGTATGGATTGCATCTTTCGCACCTTCAAAACCTACAAACCAGTCTCCTGTAATAATCCCTGAGGTTGCAATACCACAAAATGCATGTAAACACGCTCCTAAAGACCAAATTCCAATTGCCCAAAGAAAACCTTTTTTAGTATCCAGCCAATCCACAAATCTTCCGGCAAACAATAAAGAAACTGCATAAAAGATAGAAAATAAAGCAGTAATATTTCCATAATCATTGTTTGTCCAGTGAAATTCCGGTGCGATAAAATCACTCCATGTTAATGAAAGAACTTGTCTGTCCAAATAATTAATGGTTGTTGCAAAAAACAACAATGCACAAATACTCCAACGATAATTTCCAATAGATTGGTTGTTTTGACTCATAGTAACTATGTTTGTTTGGTTTATCTAAAACCTTTAATTAATTAAAAATGTATTTTTTACAATTACAAACAAACGTAATATTTTCATATTAACCATAAGTTTTTAAAATATAATTAATTTGCAAATAAAATACCAAAATGTAATCGATTGCACAAATATAGGTTTAAATACGTAGATTCCAAATAAATTACTTAAAAAATTATTTCAAACCACAAATTAAACATATATTGCAAAAAAAGAGATTCAAAATTACACATTAAACAATACATTTGTTAAATCAATCTCCCCAAAAGAAAGAACCAAAACATTGATATAAAACGAAATAAAACTTGTTAGCCTTACTCAATTTCGACTATTTATTTTATTAAACATAGTAACTTTAAGCAATCATTTAACCCCAAATTTTCAGACTCAAAAACTACTTAGTATTAAAAAATCTAACATCTTAAAAAATTGAAAACATTTAAAAAAAATAATCTGAGAAAAAGCTTTTTTATATGCAGTTTCTTATTTGTATCTATGCAAAATTTACATTCTCAAAACGAAATTTTACCTCTCTGGAGCAAAATACCTGATGAAATAAATACTCCGGATTATACCGAAAAAGAAGATATAAAAGAGGGTAAAATTCAACGCACAAGCCAGGTTATTATCCCTACATTAAATGTTTTTCTTCCAAAAGAAATAAAACCTAATCAAACAGCAGTTCTTATTTTTCCGGGCGGAGGATATTCACATTTATCAATGAATAAAGAAGGAACAAAAGTTGCAGAATGGTTTAACACTTTAGGAATTACTGCTTTTGTTGTAAAATATCGATTGCCAAGTGATTTAATCATGAAAAACAAATCCGTCGGACCTTTACAGGATGCTCAGGAAGCCATTCGTTATGTTCGGTCTAATGCCGCAAAATGGAATATCAATCCCAATAAAGTTGGTGTAATAGGTTTTTCTGCCGGTGGACATTTAGCCTCAACTCTGGCAACACATTTTGATGATAAAACCTATGAATCAAAATTCAACACTAGTGCCAGACCTGATTTTTCAATATTAATTTACCCTGTAATCTCAATGGACAGCAATATCACCCACAAAGGTTCTCAGTCCAATTTGTTAGGAAAAAATCCTTCTCAGACACTTATTGATAATTTTTCGAATGATAAAAGAATTACACCTCAAACACCCCCGACATTTTTAATTCATGCTTCTGATGATAGCGCCGTTCTACCTGAAAACAGCATCAATTATTATTTAGGTCTAAAAAAGAATAACGTTTCAGCGGAATTACATATTTACGAAAAAGGAGGCCATGGCTTTGGTTTAGGCGTAAAAGACACTAGTCAGTTTTGGACTAATGATTGTAAAGAATGGCTGAAAACCAATAATTATATTTTCTAAACACTCTGTTAATCATAAATTTATCTAAAATTATTTTTAATTAATTCATATATCGGGAAAAGTCGATATATTTACAACATGGAACAAATTGAAATTTTTAAGGCATTGTCTAACAAATCCAGATTACAAATGCTGGAATGGCTAAAAGAACCAGAGCTCAACTTTCCGGATCAGATTACTGCAGGATTTGAACATGGAGTTTGCGTAGGACAGATACAAGCCAAGGCAGGTCTTACACAATCAACTGTTTCTGAATATTTGTCAATTTTACAACGCGCAGGATTTATAGAATCTACTCGTGTTGGCCAATGGACATACTACAAACGCAACGAAAGTGCCTTTGAAGCACTCAGTAAATTAATTCAAAATAATTTGTAAATTACTATGAGTACAAACAGCCTGTTTTCTCCATTTAACTTAAAAACGTTAAATCTTAAGAATAGAATCGTAATGGCGCCAATGACGCGCTCTTTTTCTCCAAACGGAACTCCAACCGAGCAAGTTGCTTCCTACTACCAAAAAAGGGCTGAAGACGAAGTTGGTCTAATACTGTCTGAAGGTACAGTTATCGACAGACCATCATCCTCAAACGATGCAAATGTACCGCACTTTTATGGCAATGAAGCATTGAAAGGCTGGAAGAAAGTCATTGACGAAGTTCATGCAGCCGGAGGTAAGATGGGACCGCAAATCTGGCACATGGGAATTATGGACAATCATCACTCCGGATGGGTTCCTCCTGTTCCTTTTGAAGGTCCTTCAGGATTCAACCGTCCTGATTTAAGAAACGGTATTGCTATGTCTGAGAAAGATATTGAAAATACTATTTTAGCTTTTGGAAAAGCTGCTGCCGATGCCAAAAAGTTAGGTTTTGACACTATCGAAATCCACGGTGCACATGGTTATTTGATTGATCAGTTCTTTAGAGCAGAAACCAATTTGAGAGAAGATATTTATGGAGGTAAAACTTTACCGGAACGTAACCGTTTTGCTATTGAAGTGGTAAAAGAAATCAGAAAACAAGTTGGCAACGATTTCGCAGTAATTATGCGTTTCTCTCAATTCAAACCTTCTGATTACAATTATAAACTGGCTAAAAATCCACAGGAATTAGAAGCCTGGCTTACTCCTATTGTTGACGCCGGGGTTGATATTTTACATTGTTCTCAAAGAAGATTTTGGGAACCTGAATTTGAAGATTCTGACTTAAATTTTGCAGGATGGGCTAAAAAAGTAACAGGAACTCCAACCATTACTGTTGGTTCTGTTGGACTTTCAAGCGATTTCTTTGGTGCATTTGCCGGAGAAAGTTCTGAACCGACTTCTTTAGAAGAATTAACCAGACGTTTCGACAGAGGCGATTTTGATTTGGTTGCTGTTGGAAGACCACTTTTATCAGATCCAAACTGGGCTGCTAAAATTAAAGCCGGAAAAACTGCCGAATTGAAAGGTTTTAGTAAAGAAGCATTGGGTGAATTGGTTTTGGAATAAATACCAATCATTTTACATTGTAAAAATTAGACGCACTGCTGTGTGTCTCTACAAATAAAATTTCATGAAAACTGAAGGAATGAGCAGTTACGCTCATCCCTTTAGTTTTTTTTTATTCTTTAACGGAAACTTTATGTTTTTGAAATTTATTCTGCAACCAGTTTCGAACCGGTTCATCGTATAATTTCAAACAAATAAAAGCAATAATTATACTAGAAACTAAAACTCCAATTCCGACTAAATATCCGTCTTCTAAAGAAATTTTATTATCTACCACCCAGGTAGAATACCAATAAATCAATGGATAATGTGTGATGTAAAGCGGATACGAAATATCACCCAAAGCTTTGCAGATTTTAAGTGAAAACGGATTTTTAATTTCGCCTCCTGCACCAATTGATACGATCAGAGGAAAAACAAGAATAATACAAAAAGACTCATACAGACCGTTCATCCAAAGACTGTTTTCGTCTCCAATTCTCGGAATCGCCAGAACAATTGCAATTAATACGCTACACATCCAAAAAGCTCCTTTTATCTGGATTAATTTTCCTAATCGGGAAAGCAAAATTCCGGCAAAGAAAGGATACAATAATCGCGTAAAACCAATATTCATTTGTTCCAGATCTAAAGACCATCCACCAATAACATCTCCTTTTGGTCCAAAAACGGTGTAATTAATGAGCATTCCGGCAAATACCAAAACAAAGATTCCTAATACTTTATTGGAAAATTTTCGGAATACCAAAGCATATAAAATATTGGCAATGTATTCGAAAAAAAGTGACCAGGCCGGTCCATCAAGCGGATGCATTTCGCTCCAACCCCTAATATCCATACCTTTTGGAACCGGAATCAGGGTAAAACCAATCAACATTACTAACAGCAATTTCCAGACTGGTGTTTCTGCAATTTTCGGAAATAAATTATCCGAAGCCTGAAAATAGTAAAAAGCTGCGCCAATGATCATTCCCATAACCACCATAGGCTGCAGTCGGATTAATCGTCGTTTGTAAAACTCCCATTGCGTCATTCTTCCCCAGCGGTCATCATACGCATACGCTACAACAAATCCGGATAAAAGAAAAAAGAAATCTACGGCAAGATAACCGTGATTGATAATTTGTTTAAAACGGTTTCCTAATGCAAAAGTTTCGAAAATATGAAATGCAACAACAAGAATTGCTGCCACGCCACGCAGGCCGTCTAAAATTTCATAATGCTTTTTGGGCTTTATATCATTAAAAATTTTACTCATAAAATTAATTGATGGTTAGATAGTTAGTTGTATTTTTTGACAGAATCTAAAATAGCTAAATTAAACTGAAGTTTTTTAACAAACAGAAACTTAGTTTTTATAATTCCAAAAATGTGTAATTCTTCAATGTCTTTTTTAAAAAGTAAAGCTGCAACTTTTTTAGAATTGCAGCTTTACAACCAACCAATTTAGAAAATGAAATTATTGAAGTGAAAAGCTTACTTTAGATTTTATATCGGTAGAAGATGCTCCAACAAGAGCTTCAAACACCCCTGGTTCAGCAACCCAATCGTGTTTTTTATCATCAAAAAAGCTTAAAGCCGTTTTATCAATTGTAAAAGTTACCGTTTTTTCTTCTCCCGCTTTTAGGTAAATTTTATCAAAACCTTTTAATTCTTTTATCGGACGAGGCAATGAAGATTTTAAATCACTGATATAAAGCTGAACAGTCTCAGAACCTTCCCTATTTCCGGTGTTTTTTACTTTCACAGAAAATGTAATGTGATCGTTGACAGAAATTTGTTTTTTATCAGCAGTAACTTTTCCATATTCGAAAGTGGTATAACTCAATCCGTGACCGAAAGAAAATAACGGTTTTATTTTTTGTTTATCAGTCCAGCGGTAACCCACGAAAATCCCTTCATTGTATTTAACCTCATCACCTCCTGGAAATTCTCCTAACGCATGAGCTCCGTTATCAGATAGTTTTGCTGGAAAAGTAAAAGTTAATTTTCCGGACGGATTCACATCTCCAACCAAAACAGCCGCCAAAGCATTTCCGGCTTCGGTTCCTAAAAACCATCCCTGAACAATTCCAGGAACTTCTTTTACCCACGGCATCGCTACGGCATTTCCAGAAATATTTACAAAAACTACATTTTTATTTACTTTAGCCAATTCACTGATTAATTTATCCTGATTGTATGGAAGATTTAATTCCTTACGATCATACCCTTCGTCATCCTGATTTGGACTTTTATTCAGACCTCCAATAAAAAGGACTAAATCAGCGTTTTTAGCAATTCTTAAGGCTTCAGCAGTCAATTCAGCTTCAGATCGTTTTTCTTCCAAACTTACTTTTGCAACAACTCCGTTATAATTACTCGTTGGATCTCCAACATAGCCACGAGCATATATGATTTCAGCCTGATTCCCGATTCTTTTCTTCAGTCCTTCAAGCGGAGTAATTTCATATCTTGCTTTTAGCGAAGAACTTCCACCACCAACAGTCATCATTTTAATTGCGTTTTCTCCAATAACCGCAATCTTTTTAGTTTTAGAAAGATTAATTGGCAAAATATTGTGGTTGTTTTGAAGCAATACGATGCCTTCTTCTGCAATTTTCAATCCTGCTTTAGCGTGTTCATCTGTTCCAAATGAGCCAAAAGGACGGTTTTTATTCATATTTGTCAAGAAAGATAAACGTAAAATACGACGTACTTTTTCATCTAATTCTTTAGTTCCAACTTCTCCTTTTCTAATCATTTCTGAATATGGTTTTGCCAGATAATAGTTATCATAGGCATTACTGGTTCCCCATGTAAGTCCGTTTGTCCAGGAACCAAACTCCATATCCAGTCCGTTATGAATGGCTTGTTTTGTATCGTGGACTCCTCCCCAGTCTGAGATTACAACCCCTTTGAATCCCCATTCCCCACGAAGGATATCATTTAGCAGAAACTCATTGTGGCAGCATTGCTGCCCTTTGTATTTATTATAAGATCCCATAATTGCCCAGGCATCTCCTTCCTGAACAGCCGCTTTAAAAGCAGGCAGATAAATTTCGTATAAGGCACGATCATCTACAATTACGTTTACCGAATTACGATTGGTTTCCTGATTGTTCAGTGCAAAATGCTTTACACAGGCAGCCACTCCAATTGACTGCACACCTTTAATGTAAGGAACTACCATTTTTGAAGCCAGAAAAGGATCTTCGCCCATATATTCGAAGTTTCGTCCGTTTAAAGGGCTTCTGTAGATATTAACCCCGGGACCTAACAGTACATTTTTGTTACGATAACGTGCTTCCTCTCCTATTGATTTTCCGTATAATGAAGCCAATTCCTTGTTCCAGGTTGCAGAAAGAGCTGTTAAAGCCGGAAATGCAATACAGGAATCGTTGGTCCAGCCAGCCTGCTCCCATTCGTCCCATTTTACTTCGGTACGAATTCCGTGTGGTCCGTCGGTCATCCAGTTTTCAGGAATACCTAAACGCGGAACGCCCGGTGAACTGAATTTAGACTGCGCATGAATCATAGCAATTTTTTCACTGGTTGTCATTTGTGAAAGCGCATCTTCTACACGCTCATTGATCGATTTTTTATCATCCAGATAAATTGGAATTTTATTTTGTGCTTTAATTCCAAAAGAAATCAGCAATAGTAAAACACTTATTGCTTTAACGTTTTTAAACATAACTTTTTATTTTTTTGTCCGTACTAAAATGAGGTTTTCTAAATAGTATGGTAAAACTAAAACGTTATCGTATTCGCAAGAATTCTAAATAAAAAAAGTAGTGATTCAAAAAATTAAAACACTGAAAACAAACACTTTAATCACAAAAAAAGCAATAAAAAAAGTAGTGATTTTAAAATCAAAAAATCAGGATTTTAACGAAATTAAACCTATTTTCATCACCATTTCTTCAAAGTCATTTCGGGAAACTATAGCTTTGTTTCTGGCTCTGGTGCGATAGTTATAAATGGTACTTAAAGAGTAACGAAGAAACGCTGCAATTTTTACACTATCTGTTATTCCGAGTCGTATTAATGCAAAAATTCGAAGTTCCGTGTTGAGTACTTCACCTTGTTTCAATACAATTTGTTCTTCTTTAATGAGCAATGCATTGAAATCTTTCACGAAAGTGGGATATAAACTCAAAAAGATAATATCAAAATTCTTGTAGAGTTCTTCCAGTTCATTATCAACCAGAGTAGTCGATTTGAGCATTCTGTATATCTCGTCGAATTGTTTGGCCGTTGCTTTTTTGTTTAATATGGCACGATAATTTTCCAGTTTGTTGATGTAGGCAGAACACAAATTGAAGAAATGGGCAATATATTCTTCCTTAATATGATTGGATTCTGATAATTGGGCATTGCGTTCCTGGAGCTGGTTGTTGGCTTCTGAAATATCTTTGTTTAATTCGGCTAGTTTCTGACTGGTTTCATAAAGTTCTCCACGAATTCTGGATACTTTTTTCATCTGTTTGTAAACGTAAATAACGGCTGCAATCAAAAACAGGGACAACAGACTAATGCAAAGAAGATATACCTTGAGCTCCGATTTTCGTTGGGCTTCACGCTCTAAATAAGCTGTGTTGATAATGGAATACACCTGCGACATTAAAAGCGTACGAAACTGTACATTACAAAAAAGCGCATCCTCAATAGCAGATTGTGTTAATTTGTAAGCCATATCTACATCACCGCTTTTATAAAAAACCAATGCCAGTTCCTGAAGCGAAGCATTGTCTTTGATAGCTTGCTTAATATCTGAGGTTGCAGACAGCGCATAGTATTTCTTTCTTAGCTCTAATGGTCCTTTGGCTTCATAAATGCTTCCCAAAAGATAGGTAATCATGGCGTATTGCGGATTTCCGTCTTTGGTTATTTTTAGTAAATTCATTAATTCTTTTTCGGCAATATCAAACTTCCTGTAAAAAATATTTCGCTGGATTTTATTGATTTTATAGTCTAAAGAATTTGGATTTAAAACAACCAGCAATGAATCACGGTATTTGCTTATTTGTGCAATAAACTCTTTACTGACACTGTTAGCGTTATAATGTTCATAAAATTCACGGTACACAACATAATAATTCGGCACTAATGACTGGTCTAATTCTTTTTTATTAATGCTTTTTAAAATAGCTTCAGATTCGCGATATTTTCCCGATGAAGAATACAGATTTGCCAATTGCAACTGAGCCAGGTTCAGCAAATTCTTTTTCTGAAGCTCCTCTGCAATCTTCAGGTTTTTCTTTACATAATGAATAGCAGAATCAGAGTTGAATTTCTGATACTCAGTATACAACACATTATTATAATTGTATTCCTGCTCTTTTGATAATCCCTGAGATTTTATTTTTTTGAAATTTAAAATCCGCTCTTCTTTTAAACGTACATAATGCTGTTTGTTTTTGATAGCGTCATTTAGCCTTTCTAAAATAACATCTGTACTATCCAATGAATAAACCGGAAAGTGAACCAGAAGGATTATAAAAAACAGAAAATATTTTTTCAAGTGGTAATGAAATTTATAATTACAATATTAAAGAATTTAATTTTTAATTATACACGGCAATTGGCGCGCCCAGACAACTTTGAGGAATATCAAATGCATTTACCAAAGAAACTGCATCAGGTCTGATGTCCCAACAAAGCTGATTAACCATTTTACGGATTGCTTTGGTTTTTACAGCTTCCATATATCCGTCTTCTAAATACCAAGCTTTGTTTTTTTCTATTTGCGAAAGCGCGTACAACTGATTTAATTTCACTAAAATTTCTTTTGTTTTTGAATCTTCTGTTTTTTCTATGGCAATTTGAAACTGCTCTAAAATCACACGCTCTAAATAAGCCGTAGCAACTTCAATCATTTGGTGCTGCACAACATTAAAAGCATCGTAGGCTTCTAAACCACTGTCAACGAGTTTTTTTATACGCTTTGCCGCAGATGCCAGAATAGTCCTTTCTCTGTGCTGAAAAGCCTGCAAATGAAACTGATAATCTAATAAATGATCTTCGTCTGTTCTTCTGGTTGCAATCGGATTTTTTTCGGAAATGGCAATTTTGGCATTTTCATACACATAATTAATGATTCCGAAAGACCCCATTTCTCCAAATGCTTTTCTAAATTCAGCCAGCCTGTTTTTGGCTACTAATTGCATTAAAACAGTGTTATCGCCCTCAAAAGTGGTATAAATTTCAGTATCATTTTTCAAAGCGTCAATTCGGTTCTCAGACAAATAGCCTTTTCCGCCACAGGCCTCGCGGCATTCCTGTAAAATATCTCGGGTACTCCAGGTAGAATAGGATTTCATTCCGGCAGCCAAAGCTTCAATATCCTGCATTTCAGATTCGGTTTTGTTTAAAAACCGACTCGTCAAATATTGGAGACCAAAATGTACCGCATAGGTTTTGGCTAACGGAATAAGTAATCTCCGCTGGTGCATTCTGTAATTTAAGATTGGCACCTCAGAACCTCCTTCCGGTCCAAATTGTCTTCGCTGATCGCTATATCTGATGGCAATTGTAAGCCCTGACTTTGCAGCTGCCAAAGCCGATCTCGGAATTCCGATTCGACCGCCAACTAAAGTGCCCAACATGGTAAAAAAGCGTCTGTTATCACTCGGAATCGGGCTTTCGAATTCGCCTTTATCGTTTACAGAAGCAAATCGATCCAGCATATTTTCTTTCGGAATCACCACATTATCAAAACGGATAGTTCCGTTATCCACACCATTCAGTCCCATTTTATGACCGCAATCACCAATAGTAATTCCTTTTAAAGTTTTTCCATTTGTATCACGCAGCGGAACCACAAAGGCATTTACACCATAATCGTGACCGTCAATAATCAGTTTGGCAAAAACGGTAGCCATTTGTCCATGAACGGCTGCATTTCCTATATATTCTTTTTGCGCTTTTTCATGAGGAGTATGAATCGTAAAAGTTAAATCAGCATGGTTATACGTTGCTGTTGTTTCGAGGCCTTTTACATTTGAGCCATGATGGGTTTCGGTCATCGCAAAACAGCCCGGAAGTTTTAATTCCCCAATATCTTTAAGGTATTTAGCATAATGTTTTTCGGTTCCTAATGACTGAACACTCATTCCCCAAAGTCCGAACTGCACACCAAATTTTATCACAAGGCTTAAATCATGATAACTCAGCGTTTCCATAATGGCAAAATAATCGGCTATATTTTCGCCTCCACCATATTGTTTTGGATACGCCATATTACCCAAATTTTCATCAGCCAGAATTTTGCACCAATCGTATACTTTTTGGCGATACACATTTATTTCTGTAGAAGTTTCATAAGCGAATTCAGGCCGCGAAATAATTGATTTTACCCTTTTGATAATAGCTGCCTGTTCTCCATCCAGAATTTCAGTTAATTTCTGAATATCAAAATTATCGGTAGTTTTAGTTGTAGCGGTAAGGGAATCTCCTTTGGTTTTGAAGTTCTGAATTAATTCTTCGCCTAATACTCCCAGATCATTTTCCAGTTTTGTAAAATCTGATTCCAGTGAGGAAATATTCAGGTTTTCATCTGAAAGTGCTGTGGCGATATCAAAAATCGATTTTATAGACGATTTATCTTTAATACTTCTCTCAATATCCGATTTCCAAAGAGTGAGTTCATTTCGCGAAGGCGGATTAGAAATATCCACTTTGGAAAGAAGATACTGTTGTTCTTCAGTGGAAAGCAGCGTTAGGGAAGTAATAAATTCACGTAAAGTCGTAAATTCTTTTTGGGTTAAAAGATCATCTGACCAAACAAGATATAAAAGTGGTATAAAAGCCTTGATTTTTGAATTTTCCATGGAAACTAAAAGTATTAATTTGTCTGAGGTTAAATTAATATATTTAATTGACCTGTTCTAAAAATTGCTTTCAATTAAGATTTTTTTCACATTTAAAAAACTACAGGTAAATCTCCATTATTGTAAATTCCTGACCTGCCTTATTAAAAGTTTGAAAAGTATCTTTCATACCGATTTTTTCGTAAAAAGATTTTTTATTGCTTCTTGCATTGCACCAGATTCTTTTCAAACTCTTTTTTTGAGCCAGATCGAAAATGTGTTTCAAAAGTTCAGAAGCTATTCCAAGACCTTGGTATTCGGGCAAAGTAGCGAGTTTTCTAAACTGCATTTCATCATCAGAAATAAAACAGGATACAATTGAAACCAGCTTATCTTTTTCGAAAACGCCAAAATGCAAGCCCAATTCATCTTCTTCCAACTGAACAAATTCGAAAGGCTGATCCGGCCACATTACTTCATGTCTTATCTGCCAGGTTTCTGAGGGTTTAATTTGTTTTATTACCATTTAAAAAAAAATAAAAAACCGTCTAAATCGAGAGAAACAGACGGCTCTAATTTACTTATTTTTTTTATTATTTAATTTCCGATAATCCACGGGTTAGCCATCCTCTTTTATTTGCCGTAACAATTGCGTAGGGTGCAATCCAGAATAATCCAAAAGTGTAAAAAATGCTATATGAATACGCCCAGAATGCCTCTGAGAAATTATATCTTTTTGCATAAAACATAACCGGAAAACTGGACACAATTAATATGGCTAAAAATGTTGAACTCAGGAACAATAACGGATGAGTAACTATAAGAAATAGCATAAACAATAATAAAGGAAAGGTCATGATCTGTTTTAGGGACTGATTTATAAATAAAAGTCTTGCTCCAAATTTAGATTCATTTCTGAAATTTTTAAAAACATATTGAGCCATCATAAGGTTCTCACGTACATTACTTCTTCCCCATCTGATAAACATTTTGTATAAACCTGTGTATTCTTCCGGTACACTCGTTAATACCACTGCATTTTTTTGGAATAAAACGTGATGCCCTTGTTTTAATATCATATTGGTCATTGCACGATCCTCACCTATATCTGAAGGCTGTCCCATAAAAGTTTGATTAATCCATTCCGGAAGACATCCAAATACAGCTGTTTTTCGATAAGCTGCTGCAGCTCCGGGTGTACAAAGTACAGCACCCAACATACTTTCTGCCGAACGAACGAATTCGAAACTCATCACAAAACTTACATTCAGCATTTTCGGAAGTATCGCTTTTTTATTATTCAAAACCTGAACATTTCCTGCAACGGCTCCGCATTTTTCGTTCACAACAAACGGACTCACTAAATTTCGTAAAGTATCTTTTTTTACAATTGAATCACTGTCTACAGTTACAAAAATTTCTCCTGTACCAAGTTCAAATCCACGGTATAAAGCGTGCCGTTTTCCTTTATTTTCCGGCTGTTGAAAAATTGTAAGACGATCGCCCAGTTTTATTTTTGCCTGCTGCATCCAATACCAGGTATCATCCTTACTTCCGTCATCAATGGCAAGCAACTGCATTTTATGTTCAGGGAAATCACTTTCTGCAAGACTCAACAAGGTATCCCAAACCAGTTTCCCTTCGTTGTAAGCCGGAACAATAACGGTGCAGGTTGGCAGCAAATCGTCTGTAACAGATTCTATTGGTTTGTAGCGAAAATACAGGTAAACATTGTATAGAAAAACTCCGGTCTGAAAGAAAAACAATAAAATCGTCAAAATCAAAAATGGATAGCCCCATGTCGAATTTATTCTGTCGATATGAAACTGATCAAAATCTGACTGGAATTCATACACAAAAAAAGCACCTGTCAACATTAAAACAAAGCTGATTATGAGTACCGCAATCCCTAATGGACTTGAGGTTTTATCATTATTATTGTTTTTAGATTTATTCTGAAAATTAAAAATAGAACTCTTTACAATAAGTTCTTCGTTATGGCTTTCACTAAGGGTTGAGGCATAAAATTGTTCTGAAGTAATTGTCTCGCTTTTCATATAGGTCGTATTATGTATTTTCTAATTAAATGGCTTTAAATTTTAATCTCTATCGGATGTGTATTTTAGAGAATTATTATAACCGTGATTTTACAAGGTTTATGCCATTAGACTTCTGAACTGATAACTAAGCGATTAGGACATTTTTCCAGATTTAATGTGTGTATTTATTACCCACTTTACGAAACACTATACACTTTTTTTGCTTCTGCACTCAATAAATAAAAAAGCTGAAAAAATTCATTAATCAGATTTTATGAATATAAAAAAGCTTCGCCCCTGCTTCATCCTGAACGAAGTCGAATGGAATCAGGCGGACATTTATTTATTTCAAAAAAACAAACCACTCATTTTCAAAACATTGCAATGAAATAAATATATAAATCTCTCAATATGTGATTATTAATATTTATTTTTATGTAATCAAAAAAAAATCCGTCATGAAAAAATTCATTTTAGCAGCATTGTTATGTTTTGGCGTAAATGGTTTTGCGCAATTAGTACAATTTGGCCCGCAGTTGTCATACAACATCACTTCTCCAATTACAGACGATTTCAGTACAAAAAATTCGGGAACCGGTATGGGGGCTGCCGCTTTTGTGAGAGTCAACATTTTTCTTTTTTACGGACAGGGAGAAATCGGCTATTCAAAATCAAAGTTTAGTCTTGCCCAAAGCGGAATTGGAGAAACAGAGTATGAATTAGCCGGAGCAGATGCCACTCTAATTGCCGGATTTAGAATTATTCCTTTGGGGAAATTAGGAAATGTGCGTCTTTTTGTCGGATACAACTGGAAAAACAATTCAGACATTAGTTCCAACAACAATCTGAATCCTGTGGACTTTGAGAACAGCAATAGCAGCGTCCTTGGCGGAGTTGGTGTAGATTTATGGAGAGTGACTGTTGAGTACCGATATCTTGCCGGACTTTCAGATCTTGATGCTTCAGGCAGAAGCATAAAAACGGGAGCTTCTCAACTCTCTGTTGGGTTTAAATTTTTATAACCCCTCATTCGAAAAAAATTCCAGAACCTTACATATCAAACCTAAAAAAACCGCCTGATCCCAAAAGAAAAAAGCGGTTTTTGAAAATTAATATATAACCTTGAAGATTATAAAATATAATCTGTATTGATGAAATTAGACTCTTTACTGTTTAATAACTCCTGAAGGATTTCATTATTGTAATCAATATCTTTTGAAGCCACAAAAGTACGGATTGAGAATGAACGCAATGCATCCGGAATACTCAAAGTTCCTACTGCAGAATCTTTACGGCCTGTGAACGGGAATGCATCCGGACCTCTCTGGCAAGAACTGTTCAGGTTTACCCTGCACACCAAATTTACCAAAGCATCGATAAGCGGAGCTAAAGTTTTGATATTTTTTCCAAACAAACTTACCTGTTGCCCGTAATTAGATTCGGCCATATCTTCAAGAGGTTCATTAATATCTTTGAAAGAAATAATTGGAACTACCGGTCCAAACTGCTCTTCATGATATACTCTCATTTCTTTATTCACAGGGAATAAAACTGAAGGGAAAATATAATTTTCTGTATGTTTTCCTCCTTTTTCATTCAATATTTTTGCTCCCTTTGCTTTAGCATCATCAATTAATCCCTGAATATAAGCAGGTTTTTCAGGTTCAGGAAGCGGAGTCAAAGAAGCTCCTTTTTCCCAGGGATTTCCGAACACCAAAGCATCTACTTTTTCAGAAAAACGCTTGTTAAATTCCTCTGCTATTGATTCATGCACATACAATACTTTTAAAGCCGTACAACGCTGACCGTTAAAAGACAACGCTCCAGTAATACATTCCTGAATTGCCAAATCTAAGTCGGCATCCGGTAAAATGATCGCAGGGTTTTTGGCTTCAAGACCTAAAATCAGACGCAATCTGTTTTTGTTTGGATGCTGATCCTGCAAAGCAATCGCAGACTTACTGTTTCCTATTAAAGCCAGAACATCAATTTTTCCTGATTTCATAATTGGAGAAGCTACTTCACGGCCTCTTCCGTACACGATATTGATTACTCCTTTTGGAAAACTGCTTCTAAATGCTTCCAATAACGGTGTAATACAAAGAACACCGTGTTTAGCTGGTTTAAATATTACAGCATTACCCATAATCAGGGCAGGAATAAGTAATGAGAAAGTTTCATTAAGAGGATAATTATAAGGTCCAAGACACAACACCACTCCAAGAGGTCCACGGCGAATCATAGCATGCACTCCCTGCACTTTAGAAAAATGCGAACTGCGTCTGTTTAATTCTTTGTAACTGTCAATAGTATCCTGAATATATTCAACTGTTCTGTCAAATTCTTTTTGTGAATCCCCAAGATTTTTTCCAATTTCCCACATCAAAAGTTTTACTACCTCTTCACGGATTTCCTTCATCTGCTTTACGAAATTTTCCATGCATTTGATACGGTCAATCACTTTCATGGTTGGCCATAGCCCCTGACCTTTGTCATAAGCCGCAGTTGCAGCTTCAACCACCTCAGCAGCTTCTTTTTCCGCCATAAACGGAATAGATCCTAATAATGTTGGCGCATATTTCTCTGTAGACGATATTGTAGAAAAAACAGGTGTAGTTTGTCCCGTCCACTTTTTTAATTCTCCGTTTACAAGATAAGTATCTTGGTTTATAAGGGTTTTAATTTGATACTCCTCGGGTATAAAACTCATAATCTGGTAATTTTAAGTTGGTTATTTAATTGTTTTTAAAAGAAAAAGAGGCTTTAGCGCCTCTTTCACTTTTTATGGGTTTACGGTTTCACCTTCCCAGTCCAGGATTCCGCCAAGCAGATTATAGGCATTTTCAAAACCTAATTCGTTCATAATCTGACATGCTTTTGCGCTTCTTGCTCCTGAGCGGCAATACACATAGTAATTTTTGTTTTTATCTAATTCTTCTATTTCATAAA
The DNA here is from genome assembly GCF_038290035.1 of Flavobacterium calami. Classification (NCBI taxonomy): domain Bacteria; kingdom Pseudomonadati; phylum Bacteroidota; class Flavobacteriia; order Flavobacteriales; family Flavobacteriaceae; genus Flavobacterium; species Flavobacterium calami. Next base: position 30,032 of record NZ_JBBYHS010000011.1, on the reverse strand, counting down.
TAAAAGCCTGGCCTTTATTGATGTCAATATTCACAGCGTTTTCAATATAACCGTCGTTAAACTCGTCTTCAGTTCGTACGTCAAGTATAACTGCATTTTCGTCAGTGCTTAATTGTGCAACCCAATCTTCTTGTGATAAATTCATAGTATTGTGTTTTTTGTAAAATTAAAAGTTTTTACTAAATAAAATACGCACAAAATACGATTTCGATTATTATTCACAGAAAACGTTTTAGGATACGTATTATAATTAGTGTTTTACAAATTTACTCACTATTTTTAAAAAACCGGTCTATAAAACCGATAGAAAATAGGATTTTTTTATTTTAGGATTTCTTATCTTAAAAATAGTTTTCTGACAATTTATACCATTCGAATCTGTTATCTTTGCAAACAATTGTAAATTTTAGTTTGTTTTTAATAAAATCTATAATAACAAATATTACGATTTTATTTTCCTACAGGAAGGCAAACCGAAAAATTTAATGATTAAAATAATATCGTTTATTTTTAAATATTACCCATGCAGCATTCATTAAAAACCCTTTTTCCAAATTTCTCAGCTGAACTGATTGCTACTATCGAAGAAAAAGGCAACGCACAAGATTTTAAGGCCGGAACTGTGTTAATGCGAACCGGACAGTACATTAAAAATACCGTTTTAATTACCAAAGGAAAAATCAAAATCTACCGCGAGGGAGAAGATGGCGGTGAGTTTTTAATGTATTATTTGCAGCCGGGACAGGCCTGCGCTATTTCGATGATTTGTACCGCCAAAAGCGAAAAAAGCCAGATTATGGCAAAAGTGGTCGAAGATGTTTCGGTTATGATGATTCCGCTGCAGCTTATGGACAAATGGATGATGGAACACCGCTCCTGGTACGAATTTGTAATAGAAACCTACAGAAGCCGTTTTGAAGAAATACTGGAAGTTGTTGATAACATCGCTTTTCGTTCTATGGATGAACGTTTAGAATTTTACCTCAAAAGACATTCTGACTCCTGTGGCTGTTCTGAAGTCAAACTTTCGCATCAGGAAATTGCAACCGAGCTCAATACCTCAAGAGAAGTCGTTTCGAGATTGCTCAAAAAAATGGAACAAAGAGGATTGGTCAAACTCAACCGAAACCAGATTGAACTTTTAAAATAAAGCTTTTTTTATTTTAAACCATTAAGAGATTAAGTTGATTAAGTTTTAGTACTTATTTTTCTTTAGTCACCTAAAAAAATAAAGTTAGGCCTAATTATTTTAATGCCTTAATGGTAAAAACAAAATTCCCTTCTGTGATAAATGTTACTGTAGATTTCTAATTTACAAACCACCTTTGCATCAAAACAAAATGCAATGGAATATCTGGGTTATTTTGCCTCTATCATTATCGGAATTTCACTGGGCTTAATTGGCGGTGGCGGATCGATACTGACAATTCCGATTCTTGTTTATTTGTTTAAAGTAAATCCGGAACAAGCCACTTCATATTCTTTATTTATTGTTGGAATAACTGCCATGTCCGGAAGTTACAGTCATTACAAAATGGGCAACCTGAAACTCAAATCAGCCTTGTATTTTGCTATTCCGTCAGTGGTATCCATTTTAATCATTCGTGAAGTTATTTTTCCTCAAATTGCAGCCACTTTATTTTCAGTAGCCTCTTATTCTGTTTCTAAAGATTTCCTGATTATGATTGTATTTTCAATTTTGATGATTACAGCAGCGATTTCGATGATAAAAAAAGACCAGCCCGAAATAAAAAATGCCGAAACCAATTACTTTCAATTAAGCTCAATCGGTTTTGTAGTCGGAATTGTAACCGGTTTCCTGGGTGCCGGTGGAGGATTTTTAATTATTCCAGCCTTGCTGTTTTTTGCCAATTTGCCTATGAAACAGGCCGTTGGAACTTCGTTATTAATCATTACCATCAATTCGTCAATCGGTTTTGGAGGTGATTTGTACATAGGAACACCCATAAATTATCCTTTTTTATTAAGCGTTTCTGCCATGGCACTCATCGGAATGGTAATTGGAAGTCAGCTTTCTAAAAAAATTGACGGAGCAAAACTAAAACCTCTCTTTGGATGGTTTGTACTCGTAATGGGTTTTTACATTATTACAAAAGAAGTTCTCTTTTAAATTATAGTTTCACGCATTATGCGCAAATTTTTCATTTGAATATTTTGAATTTAGTTTCACTTGTAGAGTAGTCTTTGTCAGAGTTATAAACTTTGACAAGGATGAAACTAAAAATTTGGGTGTACTGAAACAGTATTTGTATTTCCCCCGTTTCTAAAAAAATAGCCCAAAAGTATTTTTTGGGCTAAAACAAGACGCATTTCAATTGGAGTTACTTCAAATTTCCCCAAATTTTTGTTTATAACGTCCAAGCTCAATTTCTGTCCTGCTTAAAAGTTTTTCCAATAACTTGATTTTGTCTTCATAAAGTTCTTTTATTGTAGAAGTGTTTTCTGTGTTAATCAAAATACTCCCATTATTATTTCCGTTGATTCTATTAAAATTATTAAAGTACCGGTCGTAATCAAAACTGATAATATCTTCAACGCTCACATCAAGAATTCTCCCTATTTCAACCAGCTTTTCGTAACTCAGAGAAGTTTTTCCCTTTTCTATTTTACTATAACCAGCCTGAGTTACACCTAATTTTTCTGCCATATATTCCTGAGTGTAATTTTTTAACTCTCTAATGTTTTTAATTTTGTTTTTAATTGTTGTGGCCATATTTTTAAAATTTGGGTAGGTATAATTAAAACAGCCCGCTGTTAAACTTTTAACAGCATAACTATACCTTATTGAGGTATTCTAAGACCGCTTTATCATCAGGAATAATAAGGCAGTACTTTTATTATTTTTTTCTGCTGGTAACAAAATAACCATACATCAAAGCTGCCATTATGAGAACTAAATCATGATGGGAAATTCCGAATAAATACATTCTTTAATCTTTTATTTAAGCAGTCTTTTTTATATTTCTTTCAAATTGAAAATCCAGATACTGGTCTATCTGTTTGCCTATCGGGAGTCGGTCTTTTAAGTCAATTTTAATCCTTATTTCTTTTCTGTAAATATCTTTCACAATTACGAAATATACAAATTCTGAAGGCTTGTCAAATCTTGCGATTATAATAAAAACGTAGCATAGAAGTGTTGGTATAATGTAGTATAAATCCATCAGGTCTGTAAAAATCATACAGTAATAAGCTACGGCGGTTACGGCAATAAAAACGCCGTTTTCAAGAAAATATTTTTTCTTTTTTTTGAGCAGTCCAAGTTCTTTAATTTCATCAAAATGATACTGCCAGTTTTTAGATTTGTAGTGAAGTTTAATCGTGTCGGAAAAAATAGTAATGAACATAATAATAAGAAAATAAAGGTTTGCGTGAAAAAAATGTTCCTTTTAGATATCTTCAGGAAAAATTCTTAGATACGCAATATTAAGCATTAACTTCTTTTTTTTCTTACAACACAAATTATAGAATATAACTAATAGTTGTAATTAAATCCTTAGAAAAAACTAAGGCAAATAGTGTTTACTTTGTATCTTATTTACTAAAAATAGGAAATATTATTTTGGGCGTTTCCTACGGCCGGGCTATCCGCTAAATTCCCGATTAACAAATTCAATGCAGGCACTCTTTGTAAACGAAACCAGTAGTGATAAACAAATGCATTCAAAAAAGAGTTTAGCCAAATTTAGAACGTTTGGCTAAAGACCAAATCATTTTATACAAAAAAAAACTCCAGCTAAAGCTGGAGACAATTCATATAATTAGTGATTTGTGGCTATAAAAATTCAATGCTCTCCATACCCAATATCATCCATTTTCCCACTAAACACACGATACTGAATAATAAAATAAACAATCACCAGAAACAAAGCGATAAAAAACCAGCTCAATCCTGCATTCAATCCGTATTCTCCGGCAGCTGTATTGTAAATAGTCAATGACGGATTTACTTTATTTGTTGAAGGCAAAACGTTCGGAAAAATAGAAACGGCTGTTGAGGCAAATCCACCTACTAAAAACAAGGTAGAGAACAGAAATCCGTAACCGTCTTTTTTAAAGGAACGCACTTTAAATAACCCTAAAATTCCAACAAAAGTCAATAGCGGAAAAAACCACAAAATCGGATTTTCAACAAAATTGTGAAACGGCTTAGGCTCAATAAAATGCCAGACCTGCAATGAAATAAAAACCAAAATAAGTAAAACGATATTCAGTTTAAAAACCACATTTTTAAGTTTTGGATTCAAAGAAGAATTCGTTTTATAAATAATCCAGTTGGCGCCATGAATCGTCAGCGCAACCACACTCACAATTCCTAAGAAAAGAGTAAACCAGTCAATAATCCCTAATTCATTCGCCTGCGGGCTAAAAGTCGGATTCCATAATGGCAGAAAGAAATAATGTGCTTCCTGAGTAGAAACTCCGTTTTGAACCATTCCGAGGTTCACACCGCGAACGATATTCCCCAAAGCCATTCCGAAGAACAAAGCCAAAAGTAAACTTGCCATTCCGAAAGCTTTATCCCAAATCGCTTCCCACATGTGATTATGTACCTGTCCGCGCATTTCAAGTCCAATCGCACGAAAAATCAACAGCCATAAAATCATAATCAAGGGCAGATAAAATCCGCTGAAAGAAGAAGCATACAAAGTTGGAAAAGCGAAAAACAAAACACCTCCGGCGGCAATCAGCCAAACCTCATTGGCGTCCCAAAAAGGCCCAATGGAGTTCGTAATGACTTTTTTGTCTCTTTCTGTTTTCGCAAAAAACAAATGAATAATTCCTGCTCCAAAATCATAACCGTCCAATACGAGATAGACAGCCAGAATTCCCATTAAAACTACGTACCAAAAAAATTCCATACTTATATTTTTTCTGTTGAAAGTTCCACATGTTGTGGCCCTTTATTGATAATTTTTCCAACCAAAAGCAAAAACAACATTCCGAGCAAAAGGTATAAACCTATAAACCCTAATAATGTAAACAAAGTATTTCCCGAAGAAACCGTTGGTGAAGCGCCTGATGCAGTTCGCATTAAATTATACACCAGCCAGGGCTGTCTTCCTAATTCTGCCGTGTACCAGCCTGTTGTATTGGCGATGTACGGAAACGGCATCATAAACATCAGCGACCATAAAAGCCATTTGGTTTCAAACAATTTTCCTCTTATTAATTGAAAAAGCGAAAGCACCATTAAACCGATAAATACGGTTCCAAGTCCTACCATAATATGATACGCATAATACAATCCTGAAATATTAATTGGATGCAGGTCTTCTTCGAATTGGTCTAGCCCTTGAATTTCCTGATCCCAGTTTCCATACGTCAGGAAGCTCAATATATTCGGAACAGCTATTTTATTATCGAGTTTTTTGTCTTTTACATCGGGCTGTCCGATTAAAACAATTTCAGAGCCTTTTTCTTCTGTATGGAAAATTCCTTCCATAGCCGCAAAAGTCACAGGCTGGTATTTTACGACGTTTTTAGCCAATAAATCTCCTGTTGGAACTGCCACAACAAGACTCGAAATCAATCCGAAAACAACACCTGTTTTCAAAAATAATTTTCCGAAAGAAACATTTTTTCTGCTTAAAATATAAAAAGCCCCAATTCCGGCCACAACAAATGAACTCGTTACCAAAGAAGCTGCCTGATTGTGCAGATAAGAAGGCCATAACCAAGGATTTAAAAATAATGCCTGAAAATTATTCAGTACAAATTTTCCGTTCTCCAAGATTTCATAGCCTACCGGATTCTGCATCCACGAATGTGTGGCAATGATTAAAAATCCGCTGGCCCAGGAACCGATCATGATTAATAATCCGGTTACAAAATGCCATTTATGTCCGAGGAGTTTTTCTCCAAATAAAAACAATCCCAGAAAAGAAGATTCGAGAAAGAACGAAAACATTCCTTCCATAGCCAGTGTCTGACCTATGATTCCTCCGGTTAATTCGGAAAATTTGGCCCAGTTGGTACCAAACTGAAACTCCATCGGGATTCCGGTTACAACCCCCATTGCAAAATTCAGGGCAAAAATTTTCATCCAGAAATGAGTGGCATGATTGTATTGTTCGTTACTGGTTTTGAGGTATTTCCACTTGAAGCAAACAATGATAAGTGAAAGCCCCATTGTAAGCTGTGGAAAAAGATAATGAAAAGTAATGGTGAAGGCGAATTGCATTCGGTCATAAAAGAGCATTTCTTCCATAAGGTAATTTGTATATGAAGTTCCACAAATTTACCGATTATAACCCGAATTGCTGTCCTGTAAAAAGACTTTATCGTATAATATCTGTGAAACTTTTCAACAATTACAGAAAAGCAGAATTCACATTTACGTTTTGGGAGATTTGCAAAGTGTGTCATTTCGACGAAGGAGAAATCCCACTAGAAATTCAGTAATCAAAATCGCCAATCTTTGCCGAATATTGGATGTGATTTCTCCTTCGTCGAAATGACAAGATTACAAGAAAAATCACTCCTTTTTCAGAATCCCTTTTTCAACGCTTTCGTCTATCAAACCTTCAGCGTAATTCCACAACGTTTTTGAGCCTTCTTTTATCACACTCTTTTTTTCGTAAACCCTTTGGTAATTTACACCAAACTCTTTCCAGGTTCCTCCATCGTTAGAAGTATTCTGCAATAAAGGTTCCAGTCTGTCCATCGATTTTGCAAATTTAGCTTCATTGGTTTCTCCTGCTTCAAATTCTTCCCAGATTGCGATTAGTTCTTCGGCCTGATTTTTTGGAAGTAAGCCAAAAATTCGATTTGCAGCCAATCGTTCTTCATCAGTATTCGAATGATTTTTTACCGTATCATAAATAAACACATCTCCTGCATCAATCTCTACAATATCATGTATCAGAACCATTTTTACCACTTTCAAAACATCTATAGGTTCGTTGGAATGTTCTGCAAGGACTATTGCCATCAAAGCCAGATGCCAGCTGTGTTCAGCATCATTTTCGCATCGGTCACTGTTAAACAATTTTGTTTTACGCTGTATGTATTTTACTTTATCAATCTCTTTTATAAAAGCGATTTGATCTAATAAATCTTTAGTGTTCATTTTATTTTGTTTTGAAATGACATTCGTCATATGCAAAATTAAAGCTTAAAGCGTAATTGCTGAACTTTAAATTCATTTATCTCAAATCACATGGCAAAATCTGCACTTTTTCACCCAAAAATCAAATTTCTGTAACATTAGTCACCTATTTTAAGAAAAAACAAAACTACCTTTGTTATCCCATTATTATTAACTGAATCATGAAAATCGAACAAATTTACACCGGATGCCTCGCACAAGGTGCATACTATATTACATCAAACGGAGAAGCTGCGATTATTGATCCGCTTAGGGAAATCCAGCCTTATTTAGACCGTTTAGAACGCGATAAGGTTAAGCTAAAATATATTTTTGAAACGCATTTCCACGCCGATTTTGTTTCCGGACATGTTGATCTGAGCAAAGAAACCGGAGCTCCAATAGTTTACGGACCAAATGCTGCCTGTGAGTTTGACTGTATTTCTGCAAAAGACGGACAAGAATTTAAAATCGGAAAGATTACCATAAAAGTCCTTCATACACCTGGACACACCATGGAAAGCACTACTTTTTTACTCATTGACGAAAACGGAAAAGATCACGCGATTTTCTCCGGAGACACATTGTTTATTGGTGATGTAGGTCGTCCTGACCTGGCCCAGAAAGCAGCTGGAATGACTCAGGATGAATTAGCCGGAATTTTGTTTCATTCATTAAGAGATAAAATCATGACTTTGGCTGATGACGTTATTGTGTATCCTGCTCACGGTGCCGGAAGTGCCTGTGGAAAAAACATGAGCAAAGAGACGGTTTCGACTATCGGGAATCAAAAAGCGACCAATTATGCGTTGCGCGCCAATATGACTGAAGCCGAATTCATCAAAGAAGTTACTGATGGTTTATTGCCTCCTCCAGCCTATTTTAGTATGAATGTTGCGATGAACAAACAAGGTTACGAAACCTTTGAATCGGTTTTACACAATGGAATGAAAGAGATTGATGTAAAAGATTTTGAAGCTGTTATTGAAGAAACCGGAGCATTGATTCTGGATACAAGAACCGCAGCTGATTTCTGTAAAGGATTTATTCCTCAATCTATTAATATCGGAATCAATGGTGATTTTGCTCCATGGGTTGGAACTTTAATTGCCAATGTAAAACAACCTATTATATTGGTTACTGCAATCGGTATGGAAGAAGAAACCGTAACCCGTCTAAGCCGTGTAGGTTTTGATACAATCATTGGACATTTGAAAGATGGTTTTGAAGCCTGGGAAAAAGCAGGTCAGGAAACAGATTCTGTAAACCGAATCACAGCTGAACAATTCGCAGGAGAAGCAGACATAAAAAAAGACAAAATAATTGACATTCGTAAAGAAACCGAATACGAAGCAGAACATATCGAAGATGCTTACAGTAAACCTCTGGCTTATATTAATGACTGGGTAAAAGACATTGATCCGAATGAGCATTTTTATCTGCATTGCGCAGGAGGTTACCGCAGCATGATTGCAGCTTCGATTTTACAGGCACGCGGTTTCAGAAATTTTACCGAAATTGAGGGTGGTTTCGGAGCCATCTCTAAAACGAATATTCCAAAATCAGATTTTGTCTGCCAAAGTAAAGTTTTAAAATAATTTTTTAAGGTACAGAGATACAAAGGTGCAAAGCAACAAAGTTTTTCCCTTTGAACCTCTGCTCCTTTGAACCTTTGAACCTAAAAAAAATGAGTATACTCGAAATCATCAAAGAACCATGGCCTTGGTACGTTGCAGGCCCGTTGATTGGATTAACTGTTCCAATTTTGTTAATTATCGGAAATAAATCTTTCGGAATCAGTTCGTCATTACGACATATTTGTGCAATGTGTATTCCGGCTAATATTCCGTTTTTTAAATACGACTGGAAAAAAGAAAGCTGGAATTTATTCTTCGTTCTCGGAATTTTTATTGGTGGTTTTATTGCTGCATATTTCCTATCCAACCCAAATGCAGTTATCATCACACCCGAATTATCAGCCAAATTAGCCACTTACGGAATCACAGATCATACCGGTTTGGTTCCGGCTCAATTATTTTCCTGGGAAAGTCTGTTAACGCTTCGCGGATTCATCATGATTGTCGTGGGCGGGTTTTTAGTAGGTTTTGGAACTCGTTACGCAGGCGGATGCACCAGCGGACATGCGATTATGGGATTATCAAACCTGCAATGGCCTTCATTAGTAGCAACCATCTGTTTTATGATTGGCGGTTTTGTAATGGCACTTTTGATTTTACCGCATATTCTTTCACTTTAAAATTTCAAAAATGAATACTTTAGAAAATAAAAATACGGACAGCGAAGGTATCAACGCTAGTCAGCAAAAAGAATCTCCTTTTGGAAACCTAAAATATTTAATTGTTGGAATCCTTTTCGGAATTGTATTTGTAAAAGCCGAAATCATTAGCTGGTTCCGCATTCAGGAGATGTTCAACCTGGAATCTTTTTTCATGTACGGTGTAATCGGAAGCGCTGTTGTTGTTGGCGTAATTTCTGTATTTCTGATTAAAAAGTTCAATATCAAAACTCTCGCTGGCGAAAAAATCGAAATCCAGCCAAAAACTTTTAACAAAGGTCAAATCTACGGCGGATTGTTATTTGGTTTCGGATGGGCCATTACTGGAGCTTGTCCGGGTCCATTGTTCGCTCAAATCGGAACGGGAGCGACTGTAATTTTGGTCACTTTATTGAGTGCTATTGCAGGAACCTGGGTGTATGGTTTAATTAAAGACAAACTTCCTCATTAAAGATTACAGTTAATCCAGCCGCGTAAAGTTTAGAAGAATTATATTAAAAATAACGCCGAATTCTAATTATTGAATTCGGCGTTTTGCGTATTATAAAATTATTATTATTAATGCATTGCGTCGGCTGCACTAATTTTGTTCTTCCCTTTTTTGATAAAGAGAATAATCGGTATGCAACATAAAAACATAATTCCCAGATACAGAAAAATATCCATATAAGCCATTACTGTACTTTGTTTCATTACAGAAAGCTCTATAGCCTGATAGGCTTTTTTCAGCGCCACATCTGCACTGTATCCTTTTGCCATAAAAGCGTGCTGCATTCCTGCAATTCGCTGCTGTACTTCGAATTTGGCAGGATCTAGGTTATTAATCAAATCTACTCTATGCGACTGACTGAAACGTGTAATAAAAGTGGTAATAATGGCAATCCCAAAAGAACCTCCTAACTGACGCATCATTCCTGTAAAAGCCGCTCCTTCGCCAATTTGTTTTCCTTTCAAAGTAGAAAGAGAAAGTGTTGTAATAGGTACAAAAAGTAGTCCTAAACCAATTCCTCTTAAGATTAAAGGCCAGTACATGTGTTCTACACCAGTATCTGGCGTCATACGGCTGTACATCATAAAGGTAAAGAAGAAGAAAACTAAAAATCCAACTCCTACCATATAACCTTGTGGTACACCTTTTTGGATCATATTTCCAACAAAAGGCATCATAATCGCCGTTGTAATAGATCCTGGAATTAACAATAATCCTGCGTCAGTTGCTGTCCATCCTAAGATTGACTGTGTATAAATTGGAATAATTAAAGTAGAACCATATAAACCAAAACCCAGAATAAAACACATTATAGTTCCAATTCTTAAGTTTCCGTCTTTTAACACACTTAAGTTTACGATTGGGTATTTATAGGTAAGCTCTCTCCATATAAACAAAACCAGTCCAAGAACTGTAACAACACTTAAGGTTACAATTAAAGAATCATTGAACCAATCGTCCTGCTGTCCGTGTTCTAATACGAATTGTAAAGAACCAATAAAAGCACTTAACAGAATAATTCCCCACCAGTCAACCTGATTCGCTTTCAGTTTCTCTCCATATTTTGGACTTCTAACAAAAGTTAAAGCCAAAATTGTAGCTATAATTCCCAACGGGATATTAATATAGAAAATATAAGGCCAGGAATAATTATCAACCAAATAACCTCCTAATGGCGGTCCAAGAGTTGGCCCAACAATTACGCCCATTCCGTAAATCGCCTGTGCCATTCCACGCTTTGCAACGGGGTAACTTTCTGTAATAATCGTTTGGGCTGTTACCAGTAGCGCTCCACCACCCATACCTTGTACGAATCGAAAGGCTACAAGTTCCCATATATTTGTGGCATTACCACACAAGAAGGAACAGACAGTGAATATTATGATCGAAGCCACAAAATAATTTCGTCTTCCAAATTGCTGTGATAGCCAGCTCGTCATCGGAATTACAATCACATTCGCAATAGCGTATGCTGTAATTACCCATGCAACGTCAGTCAGGGTTGCCCCAAGACTTCCCCGCATGTCTGTCAGTGCTACGTTTACAATCGTGGTATCCACAATTTCCAGCAATGCACAAAGTACTGCCGTAATCGTAATGACAACACGCCTGAAACCGTATTCTACTAAATCGTCATCTTGTACTGCTGCTGCCATTTATTTATTTTAAATGTACGTCTACATCCACATTCATCCCTGGTCTTAAAAGTTTTACTTTTTCAGGATCGTTTGAAGAGTCCAAACTAATTTTTACCGGTAATCTCTGAATCGTTTTCACAAAGTTTCCTGTAGCATTATCAGGAGGTAATAATGAAAAACGTGATCCCGTAGCCGGAGAGAAAGAAGTTACAGTTCCTTTGAATTCGTAGTTTGGGTATGCATCCACTTTTAAACTTACTTTTTGTCCCACAACCATTTTGTTTAATTGTGTTTCTTTAAAATTCGCTACAACCCAGGCTTCATTGTTATTGATGATGTAAAATAAAGATTGTCCTGGCTGTACTAATTGTCCTGGCTGAATATCAACTTTTGAAACCTGACCGTCAATTGCAGCTGTCACTACAGTGTACGAAAGATTTAAATGTGCAACATCAAGCATCGTTTTTGCTTTTTTGATGTTTGCTGCAGCAACTTCTGTCTGTTTATCTGAAACTTTAGATTTTGACTGAATAACCGATTTTTGGTAAGAACTTGCTCTTTGTTGCTGTTCTAAAACACGTACCTGATTTTCAGCTTCCTCTTTAGCAGTTAAAGCCTGCTCATATTGCTGCTTTGTTATTGTATGCGTTTTGTACAAATTATTGTAACGGTTATAATCGTTTGTAAGCTGTCTCAGCCTTATTTTAGCACTTTCGATAGATCCGCTTGCAGATTTCATGTTCGCATCAGAAACATTAATATTTGCGTAAGCACTTCCGATATCCGCTTTTGCAGCTTCGTACTGGCCTTCAGCAGCCAATAAGGCAGCATTAGCTTCATCAATCTTCAATTGATAATCTCTCTTATCGATAGTAAACAAAGTATCTCCTTTTTTCACATAATCATTATCTTTCACATAAACCTTGCTGATATATCCTGAAACTCTCGGGATAATCGGGTTCATTCTTTTCTCGATCTGAGCATCATCTGTTTCTTCGTGAGCCTGTCCGTGTAAATATTTAGATATTCCGTAAGTCCCTCCCACTAAAACCAAAATGGTTAGTATGATGATGAATTTTTTATTTGTCTTTTTCTTTTCCATGAGAACTGCGATTATATTTTAGAAAGATTGAATGATTGTGATAATTGTCCTGATACTGAAAGTAATTCGTAATATTTTTGAATAATGGTTGCTTTGGCTACAGCAGTATTGATTTTGGCACTTAATTGTTCAACATCGGCTTCCACCAAATCATTAGTGTCAGCAAGACCATTGTCAAATTTATCTTTTACCAATCTATAGTTTTCTGCTGCTTGTTGAAGCGCTTCTTCGTAAACCACACTTTGATTTATAGCCAGGTCATAATCTTCAATAGATTTTTGAACTTCAACTTTAATGCGGTCTGTCATGATTGCCTCAGTATTTTTTACCTCAAGAGCTTTACTTTCAGCCTCTTTTACATGTGCACTATTTTTTAAGATTCCAGATAAATCATAAGATAATCCTAAACCAAAATTCATTGCATATTTTACTGTAACAATATCTTTAAGATCCAAAGCAGTGTACCCTCCAAGTAATGAAAGTGTTGGATAATATCCAGCTTTTGCAATCTTAACATTTGCTTCAGAAGCTTTTTGCTGTAAACGAATAGCTTCAAGATCTTTTCTGTTTTCAAGAGCCATTGCATCTGTTGAAGGCGCTCCTGTTGTTTTTAAATTGAAAAAATCATCCTCGTTTACCTGTATTTTAACCGTTGAGTCTAATTTAAGCAATGTTGTTAGATAGAAATTGATGTTATTGATATTGTTATTAGCTTCATCAATAGATAATTGTGTTTTTGAAACCAATAACTGCGCTTTCAATAAATCATTTCTCGGGATAATTCCGTTTTTCTCTAATTCAGTAAAATCAGTCACACGTTGTTTCGCACTTTTTTGATTTTCGTTCAGAGCGTCTAATGTTTTTTGCGCTTTATACAAAGCTGTGTAATAAACGATTACTCTTAAAGCAATATCTTCTTTAGTTTTGGCCGCATTAGCAGTTTCGGCTTCATACATGCTATCGTAAGCATCGATACTGCTTTGAATTTTAAATCCGGCAAAAATTGGTAAGCTTAAATTAGCCATTCCAAGCATTGCTCGGTCTGGAGAAGCTAAAGAAGCACTTTGCCCCTGATTTGGCAAATCAATAGAAGCTTTAGTAAGACGTTGGTACTGACCAGAAATTTTTAAATCAGGATATTGGTTGTTCTTGACCGTCTGTAATTCGTATTTTTTTGTGTTTACCTTGGTGTTGGCAAGCGTAACTTCGTCACTCTTTTCCCAGGCCATTTTTACGGCTTCACCTAAGGTTAAACTTGTTTTTTCTTGTGCTTCTATTGAAGATATTCCGATAAAGAAAACTCCAAAGAGCATTAATTGACTAATTTTCATAAACAAGTAGTGCTTTTATAGTTTGTTGAATGTGCTTTTTAAGAGTCGTTTTTATATAATTATCATACAATTCTTCGGTGTTTAAATTCAGTAATTCTACGAAAAAAGGTTTATTCATATGAAAATGAAAAAAGGTTCCGATTATTGTAGGTGTGATAAGCGGAATGATAACATCTTTTCTGAAAACGCCTTTTGCCTGACCCTGGGAAATAATACTTTCAACAGATTTTAAATTTCCTTTTTTTAGCTCGGTAAAGGCGGTCATACTTTTTTCTCTCTCTTTTGAATTGAGTTCAAAATGTAAAACCCTGAAAATCCCTTTGTTACAATTTATTCTGGTAATGTAAATTTCAATTAATTTATTGACTTTTTCAAGAGGTTCAATGTTTTCTTGTAATAAATTTTCAAGTTTTAATTTTAAATCAGATGTTTTGTAGATAATCAGTGATTCCAGTAGTCGGTCTTTTGAACCAAAATAATACGAGATCATGGCCACATTAATTTTGGCAATCTTTGAGATATCCCGTATTGAGGTGCCTTCAAATCCCTTTTCAGAAAACAGCTTTTCAGCCACTTCCAGAATCTGAATTTTTTTATCGTTTAATTCGATGTTTGACATGATAATATTTTGTAATCGACTACAAAATTAAACACTTGTTTAATTTAAACACTTGTTTAGTTTTTGTTTAACATAATATTAACATAAAACGGTTTCGGTATTTTTCGAATAAAAAAAGCTGAAACACTTAGTATTCCAGCTTTTATCTAATTTTTATGCACTCAAATTATCTTTTGTAATTTCGATATGAGAGATAAAGAATAAAAAATCCGGCAATTAATCCAATATATAAAAGACTGCCTTCTTTCTGTTCGTATTCACTTTTATTAATTATAATCTTTCCATCTTTCTCAAGTTGAATTAGATTAATATTTATATTTTCATTTTTATTAGAATTTGCTTGATAATAGACTTTAACCTTGTCTCCAATATTTACTTTTTGCAGTAAATCATTATAGTTTTGAGACATCCTGTAAACCCCTAAATCTTCATCTAGATTTTTTAGATATATAAAAAATACATCTGATTTTTGCCCTTTACTTCCATAATGAATATCAATCCCTTTGTCGATTATTATACTTTCAAACTTATCTTGCTTAGATAAGTCGATGTTTCTTTTTTCGTAACCTATATAAGCTAAAAAGAAAAATAATATAGAAAATAATCCCGAAGTAATTGAGTTTATCAGCTGTTTAGTTTTCTTAGTCATGAAAGATGTTTTTATCGAATCTCCCCAACAAACTCCTTAATCTTCCTACTTCCGCTTTCAGATAAATGTTTGATAAAAGCACTACCGATAATAGCTCCTTTTGCATATTTTGTAGCCTGGTTGAAGGTTTCTTTATTTGAAATTCCGAAACCTACGATTTGAGGATTTTTCAGGTTTAAGTTTGAAATTCTTTCAAAATAGGTTTCCTGAGTATTTCCAAAACCAGACTGAGATCCTGTAACACTTGCAGAACTTACCATATAAATAAATCCGTTTGAAACGCTGTCAATAAAACGAATACGCTCGTTTGAAGTTTGTGGCGTAATCAAAAACACATTAATTAAACCGTATTTTTCAAAAATAGCTTTGTATTGGTCTGCATATACATCAACCGGAAGATCCGGAATAATTAAACCGTCGATACCAATTTCGGCACATTTTTTACAGAAAGCTTCAACTCCATATTGTAGCATTGGGTTAAAATAGCCCATGATAATCAACGGAATTTTTACGCTTTCGCGGATGTTGCTCAGTTGATTAAATAAAATCTCAGTAGTCATTCCGTTGTGAAGTGCCTGGGTAGAACTTGCCTGAATAGTTGGTCCGTCAGCCAAAGGATCACTGAAAGGAAGACCAATTTCGATTAAGTCAACTCCGTTTTTTTCTAAATCCTGAATAATCTGCACGGTATCGTTTAAGTTAGGATATCCCGCAGAAAAATAGATAGAAAGGATCTTTTTATCTTCTTGTAATTTTTGAGTTATTCTGTTCATTGTTTTATTTTTTTATTCCTGCAAGGTTTTGAAAACCTTACAGGTATTGTCGTTTATTAATGTAAACCTACAAGGTTTTGAAAATTGCAGGTTTAAAAACTAATCTGAAACAGATTAATTTTCAATATAAATCCATGCCACAACTCCGGATTTCAGTGTTATTTGAACTCTCTTGTATGCATTGGATTCGAATTGATCCGCTTTGGCTAAATCAGTACTGGAAATAGTGTACACGATACCCTTTACAGCATCCGATGGATTTTCACTTGGTGTTGCCACAAAATAGTCTTCAATTCCAAATTCTTCCTCTATTTGAAGGTCTTTTAGCTTATAACCTACTAACTGATCCGGTGTTCCGATTAATAATTTATTAAAAACCTGCATCTGGATTTCTTTAGACTGTAATGTCCCGTAAGAGAATAACTGTTCCATAAATCTATATTTTCTCGTTATTTGTTTGCGTTAGGGATGGGAGCGGCATCTCCCGATTAGAAAAACAAGGCTTTTTAGCCGTAGTTTTTGTTATCGGGAATATAGCGGACAGCCCGACCCTTGGGTAACGCCCAAAAATACAACTTTTATTACAATTTAAAATAGTCAATATAATTGTCTAAATCTTTATCTCCACGACCCGAAAGACTAATTACAACCACATCTGTCGGTTTGAATTTCTTTTGATCCAAAACTGCAAAGGCGTGAGCACTTTCAATAGCCGGAATAATTCCTTCTAATTTAGTCAGCTGAAGACCCGCATTCATGGCATCATCATCTGTAACAGAGAAAAATTCTCCACGACCTGTTTGTGCCAAATGAGCGTGCAAAGGCCCAACTCCCGGATAATCCAATCCTGCTGAAATTGAATACGGTTCTGTGATTTGACCATCAGGCGTTTGCATTAAAAGGGTTTTGCAACCATGAATAACGCCTACTTTTCCTAATTTACTCGTTGCGGCGCTGTGTCCGCTATCAACACCTTTTCCGGCTGCTTCCACTGCGATAATTCCAACTTCAGGCTCGTGCAAAAAGTGGTAATACGTTCCGGCAGCATTACTTCCTCCGCCAATACAAGCAACCACATAATCAGGATTTTCACGTCCTTCTTTTTCTTTTAACTGCCATTTAATTTCCTCAGAAATAATACTTTGAAAACGGGTTACCATATCCGGATAAGGATGCGGTCCAATTGCCGATCCGATAATATAATGTGTATCTACCGGATTGTTGATCCAGTCACGGATAGCTTCGTTTGTGGCATCTTTTAAGGTTCTTGAACCCGAAAGTGCCGGACGAACTTCTGCACCCAGCATTTTCATACGTGCCACGTTTGGAGCCTGACGCGCAATGTCAATTTCGCCCATGTACACGATACATTCGATACCCATTAAAGCACAAACTGTTGCAGTTGCCACACCGTGCTGACCCGCTCCTGTTTCGGCAATGATTCTTTTTTTACCCAAACGTTTTGCAAGCAGAATCTGCCCGATTGTGTTATTTACTTTATGTGCACCGGTATGATTTAAATCTTCTCTTTTCAGGTAGATTTTGGTATTGTATTTTTCAGACAAACGTTTTGCAAAATACAGCGGACTAGGGCGTCCCACGTAATCTTTTAGCAATTGGCTGAACTCTGCTTTAAAATCAGGTTCATCCATGATGCTTAAATATTTTTGCCGTAATTCTTCTACATTTGGATAAAGCATTTCCGGAATATAAGCTCCTCCAAATTCTCCGTAATATCCTTTTTCGTCAACGTTAAAATTCATTTTTTTTAAATTTTAGATGTTTACAATTTCAAATTTGCGTTTAAAATTGCTTAATAGATTTTTATTTTTCAGACCTGGTTCGATTTCAAATTTACTATTTACATCGACAGCATAAATAGGTAATTTTGTTTTTGAAACCTCTTCAATGGCTTTTAATTCGTTCATTCCGATACCGCCGCTTAAAAAGAAAGGTTTTTTCGAATTGTATTTTTTTAATATATTCCAGTCGAAAGTTGTTCCGTTGCCGCCCGGTAATTTCCCTTTGGTGTCAAAAAGAAAATAATCGCAGACATTTTCAAAAGGTGTAATAATTTCAAAATCAAAATTTTCATCAGCCGAAAATACTTTAATAATTTCGATTTTCTTTGAAAGCTGTTTTTTTAATTCTGAACAAAATTCAACCGATTCATTTCCGTGTAACTGAACAGCCTGTAAATGATATTTTTTCACTTTTTCAAGAATTTCCTCTTGGCTTTGATTAACAAAAACACCTACTTTTTTGATTGTTTTCACTAATTCAGGTACATTTTCGTTACAATATCTCGCGGACTTTTCCCAGAAAATAAATCCCATATAATCAGGCAGGAGTGAGCCTACTTCGAGTATATTTTGGGGAAATTTCATGCCGCATATTTTGAGTTTCATTTTTTGTTTGCTTTGAGCAATGGGCTTTGGGCTTTGGGCTTTGAACTGAGTTGCTCATTGCCGACTGCCGATAGCTCATAGCTGATTAATAAATTCTGTTGCGGCTTGTCCGGCGTTATCGGTTTTCATGAAATTTTCTCCGATTAAGAAACCTTTGTAGCCGTAAGGCTTGAGTTCCTGAATCGCTTCAACAGAAGAAATACCGCTTTCTGAAACTTTTACAAATTCATCAGGAATTTGAGAAGCCAGTTCTTTGCTGAAATCAAGGCTTACTTCAAAAGTTTTTAAGTTTCTGTTATTCACGCCAATCATGTCTAAACTTGGCATAATTGATTTTTCCAGTTCTTCCTGATTGTGAACTTCCAGTAAAACTTCCAAACCTAATTTTTTAGCAAATTCAGATAATGATTTGATTTCTTCGTGCGTTAAAACCGCTGCGATTAGTAAAATCAAATCGGCTCCGTGTGCTTTTGCTTCTAAAATTTGGTATTCGTCTACAATAAATTCTTTTCGCAAAAGCGGAATATTTACACTCGCTCTTGCTAAAAGCAAATCGTCCAGAGAACCTCCGAAATATTTTCCGTCAGTAAGAACTGAAATTCCACAGGCTCCTGCATCTTCATATCCTTTAACAACTTCTTCCACAGTAAAACCATGATTAATTACTGATTTTGAAGGCGAACGACGTTTGTGCTCTGCTATAATTCCGGTTGAACTTGCTTTTAATTTCTGGCTTAAAGAAATTGTTTCTCTTCCAAAAAACACTGAACTTTCCAATTGAGAAATCGGAATGATGGATTTTTTAAGAACAACTTCTCTTTGTTTGTCTACGATTATTTTATCTAATATATTCATTTCTATTTTTTGTCTAATTCAGTTTATCTTTTAAAGCCTTAATCCATATTTCATATCCTTTTTCATTCATGTGTAGATTATCGGAACTGAATATGTCTTTTTTAGGGCTGCCATCTTCGTCAAGCATTTTTTTCCAAATATCTACAAAAACGATGTTTCTGTTTTTATTGATGAAAGCTTCGATTAGTTTATTGGTTTCGATTTGTCTTTCTTTCATTTTCCATCTGGAAATGCTTGGTTTTATCGAAATATAAACGATAGGAACTTTTGGTTGCTGTTTTCTAATGTTTTCATATAAAATTTTAAAGCGATTGAAAACCTCGGCCGGTGTAATCTTTTCAGAACTTGCTAAATCATTTTCTCCACAATAGATTACTATTTTTCTAGCCTGGTATTTAAAAATAACTTCTTCTTTAAAACGAATTATATCTAATAAATCAGAACCTCCAAAAGCACGGTTTAAAACCGGAATCGATGGAAAATCCTGTTGTAAACTAGTCCATTTTGTAAAAGAGGAACTGCCAATAAAAAGCACAGGATTCTTTAGAGGAGCCTTTAAACTATCTTCTTTTTTGAAAGCCTGAATATCATTATAAAATGGTACTTTCTGAGCAAAAGAATGAATCGACAGAAAGAGTGCGAACGCAAAAATAAATTTTTTAAGCATCATAATTTTATTTGAATTGTTGAATTTTAAAGACTCAATTCTTGTAATTTTTTCAAAGAAGCCAATCCTTTTCCGGAAAACAAACTCTCTTTTGCCAATTCAAATCCTTCAATAGGAGAACATTTTGTGACTGTTGCTATAGCCATGGCTGCATTGGCACAAACAACATTATTTTGTGCTTCGGTTCCATTTCCTGAAATGATTTTCATAAAAATTTCTGCCGATTCCGCAACAGTTTCACCACCTTTGATGTCATTTTGTTTAATTAATTTAACACCAAAGTCTTCTGGATTAAGCATACCTTCGGTACTATGTGTAATTATTTTGGTTGGTCCTGTCAAAGAGATTTCATCATAACCATCCAAAGCGTGTACAATCGTAAAATTACTATCGGTATTTTGATAGAGATAAGCATACATTCTGGCTAACTCCAGATTGAAAACCCCTAATAATTGATTTTTTGGAAAAGAAGGATTAATTAGTGGTCCGAGAATATTAAAAATGGTTCTGACTGCGAGTTCTTTACGAAGTGGTCCAACATGTTTCATAGCAGGATGGAACAGAGGAGCATGCAAAATACAAATACCGGCCTTGTCTACACATTTTTCAAGGAAACCAGGATCGTTACTAAATTTAACACCTAAAGCTTCCATAACATTACTGGAACCTGTGATCGAAGAAACCCCGTAATTACCATGTTTTGTAACCTTTATTCCGGCTCCGGCTGTTACAAATGACGCCAAAGTCGAAATGTTAAAAGTGTCTTTTCCGTCACCTCCGGTACCTACCAAATCGATAGTATTGTAATCAGATAAATCAATACGGATACACAATTCAGAAAGTGCTTCCCTGAAACCGATTAATTCTTCAATCGTAATGCTTCGCATCATAAATACGGTCAAAAATGCCGAAATCTGACTCGGATTGTATTGACCGCTTGAAATATTAATCAATACGTTTTTTGCTTCTTCTTTCGTAAGCACTTCATGATTGATTAATTTGTTTAATATAGTTTTCATTTAATTTAGTCTTAAAGTCAAAAGTCGAAAGTCTTAAAGTTTTCTGACTTTTGGTATTTATTTTTAGAGTTGATTTTTTTTAGTTTTAGATATGGAAGATTAAGTTTTAATATTAGACTTTATAACTTTCGACTTTAAAACTTTTGACTAATTTTTTAGCCTTAATGTCGAATGTCAAAAGTCTTAATGTCTTTTTATTACGATATTTGTTTTAGTGTTGCTTTTTTTTAGTTTTAAAATGTTGAAAGTATTTCACTTTATGACTTTCGGCTTTAAAACTTTTGACTAGCTTTTAATCCAATTCTCTAAAATCCTTTTTCCGTTAGGAGTCAATACGCTTTCAGGATGAAATTGTACTCCTCGTACATCGTATGTTTTATGGCGTAACGACATAACCTGCCCATTTTCTTCAAATGAAGTCGCTTCCAGAACATCTGGTAAATCAGCGTTTACTACCCATGAATGGTAGCGTCCTACTTCAAATTCATCTTCAAGACCATCAAATAATGATTCATCAGATACTGATTTTTTTACATTTGTGGCCACACCGTGATATACTTTGTCAAGGTTTGAAAGTGTTCCTCCAAAAACTTCTCCAATTGCCTGTTGTCCTAAACAAACGCCTAAAATGCTTTTTGTTGGCGCATATTTGCGAATTACATCCTTTAGTAAACCTGCTTCATCGGGGATTCCAGGTCCTGGTGAAAGCAATATTTTATCGAAAGAAGCAATTTCGTCAATATCAAATTCGTCGTTTCTGTAAACGGTTACTTCGCAGTTTAAATCTTCCAGATAGTGTACTAAGTTGTAAGTGAAACTATCGTAATTGTCTATAACTAATATTTTTTTCATTGTGTATGTTTTTTTTGTTTCAGGTTTCAAGTTTCAGATTTTCACGTTGTAGTTAACCTGAAACTTGAAACAAAGAAAACTTGAAACTGTTTTTTTAACTAAATTTTCTCAGCCATTTCCAGAGCGGTATTCAATGCTCTTAATTTATTGTAAACTTCCTGCATTTCGCTTTCTTCGTCAGAACTTGCTACGATTCCGGCTCCAGCCTGACAGTGTAATTGATGATTTTTAGAAAGGAAAGTTCGAATCATAATCGCATGGTTGAAATTGCCTTCAAAATCCATGAAACCAATTGCGCCTCCGTAGAAATTACGGTTTGTTTTTTCGTAATCCTCAATCAGCTGCATTGCTCTGTGTTTTGGAGCTCCGCTTAATGTTCCTGCCGGGAAAGTATCGGCTACAACCTGCATAGTCGTAGCTTTATCGTGCAAATGTCCCGTAACTTTTGAAACCAGATGAATCACATGCGAGAAAAACTGAACTTCTCTGTATCTTTCTACGTTTACATCATGACCGTTTCGGCTTAAATCATTTCTCGCCAAATCGACCAGCATTACGTGTTCGCTGTTTTCTTTTTTATCTTCGGATAATTTTTTGGCCAGTTCAGCATCTTTTTCATCATTTCCGGTTCTTCTGAAAGTTCCAGCGATGGGATGAATTTCTGCTTTTCTGTTTTTTACAATAATTTGTGCTTCGGGTGAAGAACCAAATATTTTGAAATCCCCGTAATCAAAAAAGAATAAATACGGAGATGGATTGATGCTTCTTAAAGCTCGATAAACATTAAACTCGTCACCTTTGAAGCCTTGCGTAAAACGACGTGAAAGAACCAATTGAAAAACGTCTCCACGGAAACAATGTTTTTTAGCTAAAGCTACATTGTGCTTAAACTCTTCGTCAGTCAGATTTGAGAAACCTTCTCCTTCTTTTGTGAATTTATAAGAAGCAATATTTCTGGATTGTAATAATTGTTCAATTTCAGAGATATTATTTCTTCCATCTAAACTGTGGCAAAAAATATACGCTTCGTTTTTGAAGTGATTGATAGCAATGATGTTTTGATAAACCGCATAAAAAACATCCGGAATTAAAGTTGCCGAATCTTTTTTAGCTATTTCTACTTTTTCGAAATAACGAACGGCATCATAAGAAATGTATCCAAACAAACCATTATTGATGAATTTAAAATCATTTTTCTCAGATTTAAACTGACTAGAAAATTGCTGAATTACTTCCGGAATATTAGTTGAAGTATCAATTGCGTTTTGCTCTGATGATCCGTCAGGGAAAGTTTTGGTAATAGTTTCATTTTCGATTTTAATCGTGGCAATCGGGTTGCAGCAGATGTAAGAGAAACTATTGTCATTTCCATGATAATCACTACTTTCCAACAATAAGCTATTCGGAAATTTATCTCTGATTTTAAAATAAATACTTACCGGCGTAATGGTGTCTGCCAGGATTTGTTTGTAATGGGTGTTGAGTATAAAAGGTTTCAATGTATGTTGTTTTTTAGTTTAATATTTTTTTTTGTTAAAGTTTTGGCCATAAAAAAAGGCTTGTCGTGATGACAAGCCTTTTTTTATTTATAGTTTACAATACCATAGGAAGCTTTGTTCACGACGTCTGACGTAAATTCTTCCACCACCAAGTATT
The DNA here is from genome assembly GCF_038290035.1 of Flavobacterium calami. Lineage (NCBI taxonomy): Bacteria > Pseudomonadati > Bacteroidota > Flavobacteriia > Flavobacteriales > Flavobacteriaceae > Flavobacterium > Flavobacterium calami. The sequence goes on along the minus strand of NZ_JBBYHS010000011.1, from coordinate 6,567 downwards.
GTTCATTGTAATTTTCATAATCTTATTCTGTTGATGCAAATATATAAATGTAATTTGAATTAGAGTATATCAAAAATAAAAAAAAAACTTTTCTTAATTTATAAATTTGTTAAAATTGTAAAAAAGAAAAGTGCTTTTGAATGCCTTAATTATGGGAAGCAAGATTGTTCTGTCTCATTCTAAAGTCCGGATTCCCTTTAATATTAGGCACTAAGAACAATTCACTGCTTTTGATTTTTGTAAATTCTATAGCATATTCAGGTTTGCTGTACCAGTTTTTTATTCCGACATCATTGCTTGAAGATTCACTAACAATTCCGTCATTACAATTGTTTGCCATTACGTTTTTTAATGTAATTTTTGACAAATTTGCGTCACCATTTCCGATATTTCCATTCAAAAGCATAAAAGGAGCGAAACCTGAAACAATACTATTGGTTAAATTGAAAAAAGTATTTTCTCCAATATGAGCAGATTCACGAACTAATCCCTGATTGTTTTCTTCCAGATTCACCAGTGTGATGTTGCTGGCATTTATTTTGGTCATTTTTTTAGTCATGTCTGTATTTTCAATTTTATCGTATGAATCTACTTCAAAACATCTTGAACCCGAAATATCAGATGAAAAAGGATGACGGACAGCAATACTGTTACTGAGGTTGATTTGCGCTCCTTGCGTAAAATCAAAATCATCATCTGTTGTTCGATAAGAAATCAGGTTATTCATGTTTAAATCTCCACCGTAGCATTCAAATGAATCATCATTAGAATAACTGATCTGAATGTTGCTTAAAACTGTTTTTCTTCCAACGCCAGCTAACGAAAGTCCGTTAAGTTCTTTCAAAGCGCTCAATTTTCTGCCAGAATATTCAATTCGTACATATTTAAGTATTCCCGAATTATCATCAGCATCAGTACCGCCATAATGGTTTAGCGTTGCTTCCAGATTAAAAGGAAGCGTTGCAATTCCTCCTAATTTATTTATAGGCGCTTTTCCAAGGATGATTATTCCGCCCCAATCGCCTGGTTTTCTTTCTGTAGTCCCTTTATTTGAAGTAAAAACGATTGGATCAGTTTCTAAACCTTCGGCCATAATTTTTGCACCGTTGGTGATTACCAAAGTTCCGCAGGTTTTATCGTCGCCCCGTATTACCGTTCCGGGTTCGATAGATAGTACAGCATTATTGGTTACATAAACGATGCCTACTATCTGATATACATTACGTTTTAGCAGTTTGGTGTCTTTGTCTATGGTACCGGCAATAATATTTGTTGCTTCACCATATTCTATATTTGCTGGCTTAAAACTGGTCCAGTTATCCATCCAGTTTGATGTTCCGATGATTCCTTTTTGTTGTTGTGCCTGAAGATAAAGTGTGCTTAAGAGTGTTATAATGGCAATGTGGATTTTAGTTTTCATAACTATAATTTTGATTTCTAGTTTTTGATTTTACTGTTTTTTAACTAATCCAAAATTAGAAGCCAAATGTTAATCAAAACATTTTACCATGTTATCATAGTGTTAACACAACTTTAAGAACGTTACTATTGTGTTTTTGGTCGGGCTTTTCAAGTCTTTTATCGGTGTGCTATAAAAAAAGAAACCCCAACTGTTAAATTAACGGTTGGGGTTTATGAATTTTTATATGAAATTTAGAACTTCAAAGACACAGCCAATTCGAAATCGTCATTGATAGTTTTATCTCCTAAATTCTGGAAGAAGTTACCAGAGTTGTATTTGATATCGTATTTAGTTCTGTCAACTTTGAAAGCAGTTGTAGCAGTATTTCCTTTTACAGTGATGTCAAAAGTAACCGGTTTAGTGATTCCTTTGATAGTCAAATCAGCAGTTACAGTGTACACATCAGCAGACTTAGCTCCGATTGTTTTGAAAACTAATTTTGAAGTTGGGAATTTATCAGTTCCGAAGAAATCATCAGCTTTTAAGTGACCGTTTAATTTTTGTTGGTATTCTCCAGTTAAATCAGTTGCAGTTAATGAAGTCATATCAACAGTAAAACTACCTCCAGTTAATTTTTTTCCTTTCAAAACTACAGCTCCTTCTTTGAAGTTTACAGTTCCGGAGTGCTCACCTGTTACTTTTTTACCTACCCATTTGATAGTAGATGCCTTTACGTCGATTTTTTTAGTTTGTGCGTTTACTGAAACTCCAGCTACTGCTACGAATAATGCTATTGCAATTGTTTTTAAATTTTTCATGTTGTGAAATTGATTTTGATTGTTATTAAATAATTATAGTGTGATAAATAATTCTTCCTGAGATTTTCTAACTTTTTTGTAATGCTGAGCTTCGTCCTCATCATGTCTGTAACCTACAGTTGCGATAACAGAAGCATTTAATCCTAATTTATCGAAACCTAAGATTTCGTTGAATGCAGCAGGATTGAAACCTTCCATTGGAGTTGCATCGATTTTTAATTCTGCAGCAGCGGCAAGCAAAGTTCCTAAAGCAATATAAGTTTGTTTTGCTGTCCAGATATTTTTAGCATCTTGTGATAAGTTTGAAATCACGCCATTCATCATATCTGCAAATCCGCCTAATGCTTCAGTAGGAACACCTCTTGTTTCACTGATGTTTTTAATGTAAGCAGCTACAGATTCCGGTCCAGCATTTAAATCGTTTGCAAAAACAAATATTTGAGAAGCATCTGTAATTTGAGTTTGTCCGTAAGCTGCCGCTTTTAACTTCTCTCTTAATTCAGGGTTTTCTACGATAACCACTTTATAAGGTTGTAATCCGTATGAAGAAGCAGCTAATCTAACAGCTTCTTTTAATGTATTTAAATCTGCATCAGAGATTTTTTTGGTTGCATCAAATTTTTTGGTTGCATATCTCCAGTTTAAATTGTCTAATAATGTGCTCATGATTTTAATTTTATTGGGTTCGGTATTTTTCTAATAATTGGTTTAATAATTCTAACTCTTCTGCTGTTACATTTTTTGCAAATCGTTGTTCGTGCGCATCTACTTTCGGATCTAATTCTTTTAAAACATCTAATCCTTTTTGGGTGATTAGAACTTCTATTTTCCTTCTGTTTTCCGGACACACATTTCGGGTAACATACTCCTTTAATAATAGTTTGTCAACAAGCCTTGTGGTGTTGCTGGTTTTTGCCAGCATCCGCTCCTGTATCACACACATATTGGCAGGATTACCTTTTTGTCCTCTTAGTATACGTAGTACATTGTATTGCTCTCCCGATAAATCATATGGCTTCATCAATTCGCTAAAATCATCCTGAATCACATGTTGTGTGTACATAATATTTAGAATAACTTTTCTCGCATTATCCATCTTAACAGTACTTTTTATAACTTCTTCAATTGTCATAGTTGTAAGTGTATAATTTGTATATACAAATGTATAACTTTTTAATTGTTGTATATACAAGTGTTGTGTTAATTTTTCGTTAATAAAAATAAGTTGTTTTTATAGAAGCCTTATATAATTAGTGTAAAAGTTATATTGATTAAAGATATAATTTAACAAATGTCATCCTGAGCGGAGTCGAAGACTTTTAGACAAGAAAGGGCTTCGACTCCGCTCAGCCTGACATTGATTTTTAATTTTATTATGATTTAAGAATAATTAGTGAATGTTTTAAATAGAGTTAGGATGTTTATCTCTTATAAGAGTATGACTTAGATCCTTTCTTATTGAAATTCAGATAAGAGGTATCCTTTGGCTATTTTTTTAAAATCTGAAATTTCTTTACTGACCCATACCTCATCATGTCCGAGTTCTTTTGCCATTAATCTTGCTGTTTTTTCTGAAGATTCAATTGCAGCTCTGGCGTCTAAGAATAATAAACGCACACGTCTTGCTAAGACATCATCAACTGTTCTTGCCATTTCAAAACGAACAGCCCAGACTACTTCTGCCATTGTGAATTCATGGTTGGGGTGTAATTTTTCGTTTAATTCTGGTTCGCTTTGTTGCAGTTCAGTTATTTTAATAATATCCGAACCATAGATATAAAGATGACTTTCGCGGTCAACAGTACTGGTGGGTTTATTTCCATGAATGGAAAGATGTTCAGTAACACATTCTTTTTTAAGTAATTTTCCTGTTTTGATAGCTTTATCCACAATTTCCTCAGCCATTTTTCTGTAGGTAGTCCATTTTCCTCCAGTAATGGTGATTAAACCGGTTTTAGAAACAAGTATTTTATGGCTTCTGGAAACTTCTTTGGTGCTTTTTCCTTCTTCTTTTGGTGCTGCTAAAGGGCGTAATCCTGCAAAAACAGATAAAACATCTGCTCTGTTTGGTTTTTTTGCTAAAAAACGCTGAGCCGTTTCGAGGACAAACTCAATTTCGCTTTCAAGTGCCACAGGTTCTAAACTGTGACTTTTGATTAGGGTGTCTGTTGTTCCTACGACAACACGATTATGCCACGGAACTGCAAATAAAACCCTTCCGTCTTTTGTTTTCGGAATCATTAGTGCGTGATCTCCGGGTAAAAAAGATTTATCAAAAACCAAATGAATTCCCTGACTGGGAACAATGTATTTTTTATAAACCTTATCATTGAGCTTCATTATAGCATTTGTAAAAACGCCGGTAGCATTTATGATGGCTGATCCTTTTATGTCGTATTTAGTCCCGGTTTCCTGATCGATTGCCTGTACGCCCACAACAGCTTCTTTGTCGTCTTTTATAAGATTGACAACTTTTATGTAATTGACAACACAGGCTCCTTTTTCTACGGCCGTCTGTGCAAGATTGATAGCCAAACGGGAATCATCAAATTGTCCGTCATGATAAATAACGCCATTGGCTAAACCATTTTCCTCCACATTAGGAAGCATTTCGATCGTTTTTTCTTTTGAAATATATTTTGAAGCGCCTAAACTTAAGCTACCCGCCAGTAAATCATAAACTTTTAATCCTAACGTATAAAAATAACCGCTCCAGCGATTGTAATTCGGAATAACAAACGATTGGTTTTTAACCAAGTGACCAGCATTTTGAGCCAGCAGTCCTCTTTCTTTTAATGCCTCACGCACCAGATGCACATCTCCTTGAGCGAGATAACGTACTCCACCATGAACCAGTTTTGTACTTCTGCTTGAAGTTCCTTTTGCAAAATCAACTGCTTCAAGTAAGATTGTTTTGTAACCTCTGCTGGCAGCATCAAGAGCGGTTCCAAGACCGCTTGCTCCTCCTCCAATAATTATTACGTCCCAATTTTGTGTGTTTTGTAGTTTTAATAGCTGTTCAGAACGATTCATGCTTGTTTAAATATTTATTTTTGCGGAAGTGCTGTTAAAGACAAACTTAACGAAATGAAATTAAAAATCGATGAATAAAAGATGCTGAATTTGTCCTTTATCTTGCAATTAAGCCGATTCATTTTATACATTTAATTAAGACTCTTATAAATGTAAAATTCGCAAAGTTTTATAAAATGAACTTTGCGAATTTTACAATAAAAACTTAAAAAATTATGCCTTCAAAAATCATCTTGTAAAAACCAAATGATTTCCTTTTGAAAGATTGGCATCAAACTGATATCCTTCATAATTGAAACCTTTTAAATCATCAATAGTTTCTGCATTGGTATCAATAATATAACGCACCATCATACCTCTCGCCTTTTTCGCAAAGAAACTGATCATTTTTAATTTTCCGTCTTTGTAGTCTTTAAAATCCGGCGTAATTACAGGAACTTTTAAAGCTTTTACATCAACTGCCGAAAAATATTCGTTACTCGCTAAATTCACAAACAATTCGTCTTTTTTCAATTCTTTATTTAAAGCTTTAGTAACTGTAGGCTTCCAGAATTCGTGAAGGTTTTTAGATTCGGCAACCGGCATTTTAGTTCCCATTTCTAAACGGTAAGCCTGCATTAAATCTAATGGTTTTAAAAGTCCATAAAGTCCCGATAAGATTCTTAATTTATCTTGTAAAACATCTAATTTTTCTAACGGAATTGTATAAGCATCTAATCCTGTATAAACGTCACCATCGAAAGTATAAACTGCCGGCCGCGCATTTTCAGGCGTAAAAGGTGTTTTCCAATCCTGATTTCTTTTCCAGTTTAAATCGGCTAGTTTGTCTGAAATTGACATTAATTCTGATAATTCAGAAGGCTTTTTTTGTTTAACCACTTTATGAACCACTCTTGCTTCTTTTAAGAATGAAGGTTCAGTATATTGAGATGTTGGTAATTCTTTTTCGAAATTCAGTGATTTCGCTGGAGATATAACAATTTTCATGTGTGCATTTTTCTATGATTCAAAAATACAAATTGCATTTCTAAAAACAGATTATTGTAATTGATTTGTTCTATAGCTTTATTTTTTCTGCCACGAATTCACGAATTATTTTTTACAATCTTTGAGTTTAACATCACATGAATCCGTATAATTAATTCAAGTTGCTAGTTAATTGATTTGTTTAATTGGAGTCCAAACACAAAGAGAGTTAACTTTATTAGAAAACCTTCAAGTGTAACTGCATGTATTGTTCTAGGAAACATTTTCTTGATGTCACTAATTGCTGTTTCTACTCTTTTCCTCATTTTTAACTTTTTATATTTTTGT